>DATHTG010000196.1:0-8847 GCA_035463515.1 Candidatus Limnocylindrales bacterium | reverse complement strand
GTTCGCCCGGCTGTAACCGGGCGAACGTCCTGTCGGGTCGTAGGCCGGATGACGTAGGTGGGCCGCGAAGCCGACGAGATGCCTCGCTTCGCGGCGGCGCCGCCTCGCTTACGCGGCGACGGCCAGCGGTCGGGCGACCGTCCGCTTTCGCGCACCGGTCATCGGGCGGGCATCGGGGATGGGCTTCGCCACCGGCGCCATCACGCGATGCGCCTGCGGGGTGAAGGTGAACGGCTTCAGCGCGAACCGGGCGGCGACGAGCCACCACGCGATCATCCAGACGAAGAACCCGAATGCGGTCGCGCGGTCCGCGGCGAAGATCGACATGCCGGTCGCAGCAAGGAGCGCCCCGAAGCCCGCGAGGGCGACGCCCGCCGTCGCCAGGTAGCCGACGAGCGAGGCGGCCCAGCGATGCCCCCGGATCAGGCCGACCGTCGCGACGAGGTGGGCGATACCGGCAGCGGTCCCCAGGATCACGGCCCAGGTCATGGCGAGTGGCGCGGCATCGAAGGTCGGCGCCACGGCCGCCGACAGGCCGAGCACCACGAGTCCGTTGAGGAACGTGACGAATGCCGCGAACCCGCGCGTGCCGCGCTGGAAGCGGATCGGGTCATAGGTACGGGCGGTGGAGGCGGTCATGTGGTCGGTCCCTTTCGGCATCCGGTCTGCGATGTGCATCGAGGATGACCGCGGACCCTGGGCGAAGGGCATCGACGCCCGCCGCGAATCGCCATGGACGGATGTCAGTCCCGCCCGGCCGCCTCCAACCGCACGCGCAGACCCTCGATATCGAGCAGCGCCGCGCGTTCGACCTGGGGGCGTGCCATCGACTCGAACATCCTGTAGCGCAACGGCAACGCGATCCGGATCGACCACCACAGGTCGGTCGCCACCGCCTCTGACGCAGCGTCGGCACTGACCACGGCCTCGATGTCGATCGTGACGCCGTCCTTGTCGCGACCGCGCAGCGCGAACCGGGAGCCTGGCTCCGCGACGAGGACTTCGGCCTCGAACGTGGCGGCGCGTCCGGCGGCGTCCTGCTCGACGATCAGCCGCTCGCCAGGCTCCGCGATGCCGTTGCGCTGCCGCCGGACGGCGCGGATCCCGCTTGCGACCAACCAGCCCGGCCAGCCGTCGAGATCGGCGATCGTCGCGAAGACCTCGTCGGGCGGTCGCTCGATCGTCGATTCGATCGCGACGTCGATGGCCATCAGCCGCTGGTGTCTTGTCGTGGGCGGAGCCGGAACGACGGCCCGACGCCCAGCCGCTCGGCGGGCGTGCCGTAGCGCAGGATCAGGCCACGGATCGCGCGCCCGTGATCCGTGCGGTCGAGCGGCTCAGCCACGGCCGTGAACCGCCGCTCGCCGACCTCGACTTCGACCTCGGGATCGTCCAACAGATTCAGCGCCCAGTGCGCGCGGTCGCCCGCCGCGACGAGCACGGATCCATCTGGTTCGTCGACATAGCCGACCGCGACCCGTCTCGGGAGGCCGCTGCGCCGACCGCGCGTCGTGAGTCGGGCGACCTTCCCCTCGAAGAAGAGGTCGCTCCCGATGTCGTCCGTCAGCGCGCTCGCTGCCAGGACTTGCCTTCGGTCTGGGTCGACGGGGCGTAGACCATCTCGACGCGATGCATGTCGCGGATCGTCCGCGCGCCGAGCGCCGCCATCGACTGGCGGAGCGCGCCGACGAGGTTTTCGCTGCCGTCGGTCACGTGCGCCGGGCCGAGCAGGATCCGCTCGAGTGTCCCGACCGTGCCGACCTTGATCCGCGTGCCGCGCGGAAGCGTCGGGGACGGCGCCGCCATCCCCCAGTTCGTGCCCCGCCCGGGCGCCTCCTCGGCGCGCGCGAGCGGCGAGCCGATCATCAGGACGTCAGCGCCAGCGGCGACGGCCTTCGCGAGCTCCCCGCCCCGCCGCATCCCGCCGTCGGCGACCACCGGCACGTACCGACCCGTCTCGTTGAAGTACGCGTCCCGTGCGGCCGCGACGTCGCTGATCGCGGTGACCTGCGGCACGCCGATGCCGAGCACCTCGCGCGTCGTGCAGGCCGCTCCCGGCCCGACCCCGACGAATACCGCCGCAGCGCCCTGCTCCATCAAGGCGAATGCCGCCTCGGAGTTCGTCGTGTTACCCACCGCGACCGGGATCGGCATGTAGCGGGTGAACTCGGTGAGGGAGAGCGGGTCGTATTCGGTCGCGATGTGGCGGGCCGACGAGACCTGGCTTTGGACGAGGAACAGGTCGGCCCCGTGCTCGGCACTGAACGGTCCGAAGCGCCGGGCGACACCTGGCGTGGCCGCGACCGCAGCCTTGGACCCGGCTGCATGGATCGCGTCGATCCGAGCGGCGATCAGGTCTTCACGGATCGGCCGCTTGTAGGCCTCGGCCAGCAGGTCATGGACGTCACCATCGGGAGCCGTCGCGATCCGCTCAAGGATGGCGTCAGGCTCGTCGAACCGCGTCTGGACGCCCTCCAGGTTGATGACCGCAAGACCGCCGAGCCGTGCCAGCTCCCCGGCCATCCTCGTATCGACGACGGCGTCCATCGCCGAGGCGAGGATCGGGATCGCCAGGTCGACCCCACAGAAGATCTGCGCGAGATCGACGTCGGCAGGCTCGATCGTGTCCGTGCCGGGTGCGAGCGAGACGTCCTCGAAGCCGTAGGTGGGGCGGATCGTGTCGACCTTGGACCGGAAGGCGCGGCGCGCGGCGGCCGGGCTGCTCATCCCAGGTACGTCGGTCCGATCGATCACGTCGCCCTCCCCTGCTGCCTCACGGTGGGCCGCCTCGACCCCGAGTCTACCGTGCCGGCCTGACGCAGGCGGTCACGGGTCGCTGGCGCTTCGGCGGCGATCGCGTGCCACACGTGGTCGACGAGCGCGCCGACCCACGCATCGGGGCCCGCGCCGCGCTATTGCCGGGGTCGCCGATCCCCTTCGAACGTGAGCTCGAACCAGGCCGCCCGCTCGGGTTCGACGAGATCGTCCCGGATGCGCTCGATGGCGGTCCGATAGCCGGGCCAGATGACCTCGGCGTGCGCGGCGTCGATGGCCAACCAGCGCGCGCCGTCGTGCTCGTGGGACAGCGTCGGCTCGGCGCCATGCCTGATGCGGACCGCGAAGACCGCGGCAGTGACGATCGCGTCATACGAGGGCTCGTGGAACTGGTTGACGAGGTCGAGGTCGTAGAACGCCTCGATCTGATCTGGCCCGAAGCCCGTCTCCTCGCGCAGCTCCCGCAACGCGCCGACCGCGACCCGGTCACCCGGTTCGACCGATCCCGACACGCACTGCCATAGCCCGGCGAGGATGCGATCCGGCGCGCGTCGCAGCAGCAGGACCTCGGTGCTCGGGACATCGCGGGCGGACATCACCACGCGGAAGATCCAGCAGTCGACCAGGTCGGGCCGTAGCGGGCTCATCGCGCTCCCTCGGCGAGTCCATGCAACTGCTCGAGATGCATGAGGTCGTGCACCCCTGCGAAGAGCAGCCACTCGCCGCAGCGCAACCGCCCGACGAGCGGATGCTCGAGTGGACAGGGTTCCGTCTCGTGACCCACCACGGTGCGGGCGGACCGCTCGATGATGCGTTGGCTCCGCGCGATCCCATGAAGGAGGGCTGCGCGATCAGCGTCAGGCGAGCCGGCGATACCGGGCACGACAGACGGCGCGTCGCTCGGCCATGCGCCCGCGGCGGCCTTCGCAGCGGCGAGGGCGAGTCCCGCACGAGCGTCCGACACATGCCCGACGGTCTCGGCGACGTTCCAGTCGGCCTCGCCGCCCGGCTCGCGGAGGAGCGCATCGGGAAGGTCGGTGAGGAGGTCCCCGAGCGCAGCCGCCAGGACGGCGAGCTGGGCACTCGTCCGCTCCGCCGTCCCGAAGCCTGCCTTGGACCGGATCATCCTTCGAAGCTCGATCGAACGTCCCTCCTCGATCCCTCGCCAGGCGGCGACGATGTCGGGCGCCGCAGGTTCGACCTCGTCGACCCACGCGTACGGCACGATCATCAACGGTGCCCGTTCGCCATCTTCATCGCGTCGGGCCGAGCGCGGAGCCGGATCATCGCGACGATCCCGACGACGGGGCCGAGCGCAAGGATGGCCCATGCGAGTCGCCACGTGTCGGGCCCACTGGGATCGAGGAGCCCCACGCCGAGGATCGTCACGCTCGTCAGCGTGAAGCCGACCGCCGTCTGGACGGACAGCGCCGAGCCGGCCGTGCCCGGCGGTGCGAGCTCGGACACCGCCGACGAGAACTGCGCGGAGTCGGCGACGACCGAGATGCCCCAGATCAGGGCGACGATGACGATCGCGGGGATGGGAGCCCCGAACAGCAGGCCGGCGACGATCGCCGAGGACCCGGATGTCGCGAGCGCCACGATCGTGGTCGTGGTGCGACCGACACGGTCCGCGATGGCCCCCGCGACGGCCGAGCCGACGCCACCCGCCGCGACGACCGCGAACGCGGTGAGCGACGCCGCAGCCGGGTCCGTCACGCCGGCGATCGCGAAGCTGCCCAGGAGGAAGATCGGGATCCACGTCCACATCGCGAACAGCTCCCACATGTGGCCGAAGTATCCGAGCGACGCGAGCCGCACCGACGGCTCACGGAACGCTGCTGCCGCGATCTTCGGGGAGAAGCGTGGCGCGGCGATGTCGAGCGGTCCCGGTCGAGCGGCGGTGCCCACCAGGACCGCGCCAGCGACGGCGGCGACGCTGGCAGCCACGACGACCGGCCGCCAATCGACCCCGGCATACGCCCCGAGCGCGCGGAACAGGAACGGGAGCGCGACGCCGACCGTCAGCGCTCCGTTGACGACGCCGATCGCGAGTCCGCGGTCGCGTCGGAACCAGCCCGCACCGAGCTTCATGGCGACGGGATAGACCGCAGCCAACGCTGCACCGGTGAGGAAGCGGAACGGGATCGCCGATGATGGGTCGGTCGCAAGCAGCCCGAAACCAAGATTGGCGATGGCAGCCACGACGGCGCCGATCGCGAACAGCCGCGGTGCGGGGATGACATCCGGGGCGCCGATGACCGCCAACCCGATCGCGCCCACGGCGAAGCCCAATTGGACGACGACGGTCAGGAACGGCAGGTCGAGCAGGCCGACGGTCCACTCGTCGCGCAGGATCGGCGCGACGGCCGCTGCCGCGAACGACGGCGACATCGCGAGGACCATCCCGACGCCAAGGATCACGAGCTGCGTCCAGCGCTCGCGCGGTTCGGGCGCGGGCTCCCTCGCCGGCACGGTCGTCACGCGGCATCCGCGGGGAGCATCGTGTAGACGACACACATACCGGTGAGGACCTCGGTGCCGTCGGCACGGCGGGCGATACAGCGCATCGTGGTGATCGGCTTGTCTGGCCGCGCCGCCACCACTTCCGCCTCCGCAGTCACCGTGTCGCCGATGTACACGGGCGCCGGGTACTCCCATTCCTGGTGGAGGAAGACACTGCCCGGCCCGGGCAGGACCTCGGCCACGAGCGCGTTGAACAGGCCGGTCGTGAGCCCGCCATGGACGATCAGCCGGCCGGGCCGCGTCCGCCGCGCGAAGTCCTCGTCGAAATGGAGCGGGTTGCGGTCGCCCGTCAACCGAGCGAACGTCTCGACGTCATCGGCCGTGAACGTCTTCGTCCACGTCGCGCGCGCGCCGACCGAGGGCGGTGTCCAGCCCATCGGTGCCGGGCTAGAGGCGCTCGTACCGGTCGACCGGGACGACGAAGACCGTTGCCCCGCCGACCTCGACCTCCAGCGGATACGGCATGAAGAACTCGCCGGGTTCCATGATCGGCGGCATCGGATTGACGACCTGTGTCCGTGAGGTGCAGGTCTCGCGGATGACCGACAGGACTTCGTCGACCTCGGCCTCCTCGACACCCAGGAAGATCGTCGCGTTCGAACGCTTGAGGAAGCCGCCCGAGCTCGACACGCGTGTCGCGCGGAACTCCTTGTCGAGCAGGGCATCGACGAGGGCGCCCGCATCCTCGTTGTGCACGATCGCCACGACGAGCTTCATCGCGGGGAGTATCCGTGCCGGACACACGCCGGGTCAACGCATCGATGCGCCATTCGGCGGGTGTACCATGCCCGCTCCCGAACCCACGCGTGCAGGAGTCGATCCGTGTCCAGCGACGCTCCGTCCCGAGATCCACGCAGCCAGCTGCATGCGGCGATCCAGGCCGCGACCGCCGACGACCTCGATGCGGCCCTGCACGGCGTCCTTGCCGCAGCCGTCGACGGTCTGGGGGCGAGCAGCGGCGCGATCCTCCTGACAGACCCCGACCGCGCGGACCAGCAGGTCGCGGCGGCGATCGGCGTGGACGCTGCCGACGCGCCTGCGCTCCTGGACGCTCCCGATTCGACGTCGACGCCGCTGGTCCTCGGGCGGGGCGGCGTGGAGGCGACGGTCGGAGCGCTCGTCCTCCGTTGGCCGGCCGGCCGGGCAGCGTCGCCTGACGACACCACGACGATGGGATCCATGGCGGCGCTCGCTGCGCTCGCCACGGATCGTGCGCGGCACGCCTCGAATGCGGCGGAGCGCTCGGAATGGTTCGAGCGCATGGCGCACACGGATCCGCTGACCGGCATCGCGAACGAGCGGACCGTCGCTCGCGTCCTCGAGCTGGAGCTGGCCCGCGCTGGCCGTCAGGGCAGCGAGGTGGCCCTCGCCCTCTTCGACGTCGACGACTTCCGGTCCGCCAACACGGACGGTGGTCGTGCCGGTGACGACATCCTGCGCCGTGTGGCGTCCGTGCTGGCCGAATCGGTTCGACTCGTGGACACGGTAGGCCGGATCGGCGGCGACGAGTTCGTCCTGATCGCTCCGGGCGCCGCGGGCGTCGTGGTCGCCAAGCGCGTCCAGGACGGGATCGCGGCCCTGCCGAGCGTGGCGGGCAGGGGTGTCAGCGTGTCGGCCGGCGTGGCGACATTCCCGCGTGACGCCGGTGACGCTGACACCTTGATCGAGGCGGCGATGACCGCGCTCGAGCGGGCGAAGTCGAGCGGTGCAGGGACCGTCGCCGGCGCCGAGCCCGTGCCCGGGACGCCGGCCTGATCTAGGCGCTCGCGGGCGGCGTCGCCGTCCCGACCGACACCGGGTCGCTGGAGGGCGCGGTCATCCCCGCACGTGGCTCGCGAGTCAGTGCCAGCACGAGCCCGCCCTGCGGCGGGACGCCCGTCGCCTCCAGGTACCCGGCACCGTCGGCGCCGACGCGGAAGCCGCCGAGCGCGACGGGCGCATCCGTCCCCTCGATCATCCACGCCTCGTAGACCTCATCACCGGTGGTCGGGGCGAGCTGGCGCATGGCGATGCGCATCTGGCCGTCCTGGCTGACCGCCGCGAAGCCGGTCGGCCCCTCGCCGGACGGCGCAGCCATGACGGCTGTAAGCGCGCCGGGCTGGCGTGCGGTATCGAGCACCGCGGCGACCGCGCGCTGATACGCCTGCGCGTCATCGAGCTGGGACCGGAGCGACAGGTTCCAGCCACCGAGGAGCACGATCGCCAGGACCGCGGCGATGCCGAGCGCCCACGACCAGCGCGGCTGGCGGCCGGCGGCGCTCGATATCGGCCGTGCGCCCGGCGCGGTGCGCGCGGCGCCTGCGGTCTCGGGTCGCGCAAGCATGTCCTCGACGTCGCTCTCTCGGTCACGGGCCTCGAGGTCCGCGGCCGCGGCCGCCATGATCCTGTCCTTCAGCGCCGCAGGCGGCTCCGCCGGCCGGACAGCCGCGTGGAGCACCGGGACCACACTGGCCAGCTCGGCGATCTCCGGATGGGGCTCCGGGCACGTGGCGAGGTGCTCACGCACCGCGGCCATCTCGGCCTCGGGCAGGGCGTCGAGCACGAACGACGCCGCGATATCGCGCACAGCGTCGCAGGTCAGCCCTCCGGGCTGGCCGCCGGGCAGACGCCGATCGGTCATGGCGACAGCACCTTGCGCATGGCGAGCAGCCCGAGGCGCATCCGACTCTTCACGGTCCCGAGGGGCGCGCCGGTCTTGTCGGCGATCTCGACCTGGGTGAGACCGCCGAAGTAGGCGAGCTCGATGGCCTCGCGCTGGACATCGGTGAGCGCCGCCAGCGCGGCCCGGACCTCGTCAGCATCGAGTGTCGCCGACACCTCCGACCAGACGTCGGGCAGTCGGAACGCGGGCGGCGGTGCCTCCTCGCGTTCCGGCAGTTCGACCGTCGCCCGTCGCCGCCGGACCGCGTCGATCGCGCGGTGATGGACGATCGAAAGCAGCCACGTCTTCACGCTGCCGCGGCCCTCGATGTACCGGGCAGCATTCCGCCACGCGCCGAGGAAGGCTTCCTGCACGACGTCCTCGGCAAGCGACGCGTCATTCGTGATCCGATAGGCGATGGAATAGGCCATGGTCTTGTAACGCTCGTACAGGTCGTCGAGCGCCCCGAGCTCGCCGCGGGCGATCCGCTCCAGTGCCGCGCGGTCCGCGTCGTCTGCGACGGTCGCCACGCGGAGCGGGAGCGGGCCTCGTGACTCGCTCATCCGGTGATGCGTACGGGACGCGCCGGCGGTTCACCCCTCACGACCCGGGCGTCGACGATGTCGGCGATCTCACGGCTCACCGCGCCGATCGATCTGGTCGCGTCGACGATCGCGATCCGGTCCGGCTCCGCTGCCGCGAGCGCAAGGAAGCCCTCCCGGACCCGCTCGTGGAAGCCGAGATCGTACTCGGCTTCGAATCGGGTCACGTCGCCGGGCGCCTTGCGTGCGAGCCCAGCTTCGACCGGTACGTCGAGCAGGAGTGTCACGTCCGGGCGCAGCCCGTCGGTGGCCGCGTCGTTCAGCACGCGCAGCAGGTCGATGTCGAGCCCCGCGCCATAGCCC
>DATHTG010000195.1:0-2832 GCA_035463515.1 Candidatus Limnocylindrales bacterium | reverse complement strand
GGTATCGCGGCGTATCCGCTGATCGGTGGTGTCGTCGGCGCCCTCTTCGGCTGGCGCGCCACGTTCGCCGTCACGATCGCGCTCGCGGTGATCGCCGCGATCCTCTTGCTGCCGCTCCTCCTCCGGCTCGACCCCGCGAAGGGCGGCAAGGGTGGTGGCGGCGGCGGCGACCCCGAACGGGTCCTGCACGGCCGGCAGCGGCGCGTGGCGGTCCTCGTCACAGACTTCGGCGTCGTCGCCAACATGATCCACCGGCACGGGTTCCGGAACACGATCCTGCCGCTCTACGCCGCGACCGCTCTGGGGCTCGGTGGCATCTCGATCGCGACCGCGATCGCGTTGATGTCGATCACCGGTCTGCTCGTGGCGACACCCGGCGGCATGCTCGGTGACAGGATCGGGCGACGCCGGGTGATCATGGCCGGCCTGTCCGCCGTCGCCGTGGGCGACCTCGTGTTCCTGCTGACCGGCGACCTCGTGACGTTCCTCGCAGCGGCCGCGCTCATCGGTTTCGGCGACTTCTTCACCAGCTCGCAGACCGCCCTGCTCTCCGAGGTCGTCCCGCCGGAGGGCCGGACCCGCGCGATGTCGGGCTACCGCTTCTCGGCCGATCTTGGCGCGCTGCTCGGACCGATCGTCCTGGCCGCGATCATGGACGCCCGCGGCGACAAGGCCGCGATCATCGTCGCCGCAGTCGTTCTGTTCACCGCCGCGCTCGCGGCACGGTTCGGCGTCCCCGCCAAGGCGGACGCGCCGGCATGAGCGCAACCGCCCCGAACCCGATCGGCGCATAGGAGGCCGTCATGACCCCCGACGATGTCGTCGCACGCATCGACCCGCAGGAGGTCGTCGACCTCGCCCTCGCTCTCGGCAACATCGATAGCCCGACGGGCAGCGAAGGGCCGGCCGGTGTCTTCGTCCGCGATTGGCTGGCGGCGAACGGCTTCGAGCCGCGGACGTACGCGCTGACCGAGGATCGGATCAACGTCGCGGCCTGGATCCACGGCACCGGTGGCGGCTACAGCCTGATCTTCAACGCCCACCTCGACACGACCCTGCGGCCGGATGCCATCTGGTCGGCCAAGGACCCCACAGACCCGCTGTATCACTCGGCATGGGTCGAGGGCGACGAGATCTACGGCGATGGCGTCGTGAACGACAAGGGTCCGATGGCGGCCTTCCTCGTCGCCGGCAAGGCGATCCGCGAGGCGGGCTATCCCCTCAAGGGCGACCTCATCGTGAGCGCGGTCGCTGGCGAGATCTCCCGCGAGCCGATCGAGGACTGGCAGGGGCCGGCGTATCTCAGCAAGGACCTCGGCGCGCGGTTCATGGTGACCCACGGCGTCGTGGCCGACTTCGCGCTGGTCGCCGAGGGGACCGGCTTCGGGATCGTCGGGATCGAACCCGGCAAGGCGCACTTCAAGGTCACGGTCTTCACCGACACGCCGCGCTACTACACGCCGTACCTGCCCCGCCCGACCGGGCTGGCGGACGCCCCGAATGCGATCGTCCGGACAGCCGCCGTCATCGAGGCGTTCGAGAGATGGGCGTACGACTACCAGGTCAGTCACACGTACGAGAGCCCGAACGGCACGATCGTGCCGAAGGCCTCGATCAACGCGATCCGCTCCGGATACCCGTTCAACCTGACGAGCGCCCCGCAGCTCTGCTCGTTCTACGTCGATACCCGCATCCTGCCGGGCGCCAATCCGCTCGACCTGCGAGATTCTCTGCGCCGTGTCCTCCGTGAGGTCGGCGTGGAGGGCACCGTCGAGCTGTTCGTGTACCGACCGGGCTTCGAGGCGACCGGCGCAGAGCGGTTGATCGAGACGGTCCGGCGCTGCCACGATCAGGTGTTCGATACGCCGCCGGCGATCGTCGGCGAGCCCGTCACCAGCATGTGGCGCGACACCAACGCGTTCAACGAGCTCGGGATCCCGGCGATCAGCTACGCCCCGCGGTCTGCGAGCCACGCGGCACGCAAGGCCTTCAAGGTGAAGGACCTCACCGATGCCGCCATCGCGTACGCTCGCATCGCGATGGATCTGTGCAACCAGGACCGCTCACCGGGCGCCCCGCTCGGCGCTCACCGCAACCGCGACATCGCCGCGAGCGTCGCGGAGCGACGACGCGAGCGACGCGCCGACTGACCCGGCGGCGCGCGTGATGGCCGCCCGCGGCTCGCACTATTCGGCGCTCGAGGTCGCCCCGACAGCGACGCAGCGCGAGATCCGCGCCGCGTATCGCCGACTCGCGCGAGCGACACACCCCGACGGTCACGCCGGCGATCCAGCCATGGAGCGCCGGTTCAAGCGGATCGCGCGTGCCTATGAGGTGCTGGGCGATCCCGGTCGTCGCCGGGTATATGACGAGCGCGCGACCTGGGGCCGCTTCGCCCGCCCGGGTGCCGCCGGACCACAGACCTTCACCGTCGACGCCGGCCCCATCTATCACAGCGACCTCGGCCACCACAGTGACTTCTACCAGTCCGGTGACCCGCTGACGACGACCGAGGCAGCGACCCTGATCCGGCGCGACGCAGGCTGGCTCCGGCGCGCGATCCGAGCCGGCCGCCTGCCCGCGACGCGCAGTCCGGGTGGGTACCTGCTCCGCCGCCGCGATGTCGAGCGCCTCGATCGCGCGGCCCGCCGCCGTTCCACCGCGCCGACGGTCGTCGTCGACGAGGACGGGGCGTCCGAAGGAATGGATACAATCTGATGACGATTGTGTACGACCGAGCCGAGCGGACGATCCGCGTCGTCGGCTCGCCGCCCGCCCATGGAGGACGACGATGACGAAGATCGGCTACGCGGCGATGATGGAGCAGTTCCA
>DATHTG010000194.1:0-15421 GCA_035463515.1 Candidatus Limnocylindrales bacterium | reverse complement strand
CATGCGCGCCGGCGGTCGGAACAGGCTGATGCTGTGGACCGGCAGCGCGATCCCGTACAAGCCGGGGAAGAACGACCTGCTCGAGGCGACGCGGCGCGTCGGCGCGGTGATCTCCGCCGGTGGGATCGTCGCCATCGCGGGGGAGGGAAGGATCGGCGCGATCGAGCAACGGCTGATGCCGCTGAACGACGGGCCGGCCTACTTCGCGCTTCGGTCACGCGTCCCGCTGGTCCCGATCGCGATCAACGGCACGAGCTGGCTCCGGTTCGGGGCCCGCGTCCGGGTACGGATCGGCGAGCCGATCGAGGGCGAGGGCCGCCCGGATCGTGCGGCGGTCGAGGCGATCACTGCCACGCTGCGCGAGCGCCTCGAGGCCATGCTGGCGGACGCCACGACGCCGCGCCGAGCTGGGCGAGCCGCTGCGTGGATGACCGAGCGGTTCAACGAGTGGCCCGAGGGCTCGCGCGACGCGGCGCTCGACGCCCAGCTCGGAGCGGACGCCTCGGGTCCTCCCGAGAACGAGGCGCAGGCGGTCTGATCGGCGGCGACGCGGGTGCCTCTGGCATACTCGGGCGACCCACCAGCGCGCAAGGGAGCACCGTGGCAGCGACCGGCCTTTCCGCCGACCCGAACGAGTACCGACAGCGGCTCGCCGAGCAGTCGGACGAGCAGATCGACGCGTGGGCGTCCGAGCTCATGCGAGACGTCGCGAAACGCCGAGGCGTCGTCCGAGTCCTGGCAGACCTCCGCAAGGCTGCGAAGCTCAGCGAGGCCGATATCGAACGGGTGTTCGCATCTGGCGATGGCCCGCTGGCGTCGATCGGGCGTGACGCCGAGGGGCGGCAGATGATCCCCGCGGTCGCCCTGTATTCGCTGGTCCCGGGCATCCGCGCCCAGGCCAGCGACGGCCGGCAGCGGCTCATCGACTACCTCGTCGAGAACTTCCACGAGCTCGTCTACGTCTGACGCTCCGGCCGCGCGGCTCGCGGCGCTCGTCCGGCTCGTCCATCCGTTCCCGTCGGTCCTCGACGGTCTGGTCGTGTCGGCCGTGGCCATCCTTGCCGGGGGAGGGGTCGGAACGGCGATCCGGCTCGGAACCTCGATGATGCTGCTGCAGTTCGCGATCGGTGCCCTCAACGACATCGTCGACGCGCCCGCCGATGCCGGCCGCCGACCACCGAAGGTGATCCCCGCCGGTCTCATCAGGCCCGGCCAGGCACGGGTCGTCGTCGCCGTCTCCGCGGCCCTCGGGCTTGCGCTGGCACTCGCCTCAGGGCCGGCCGTGCTGGCGGTCGCGATCGCCGTCCTCGGGATCGGCGCCGTCTACGATCTGGCCGCCAAGGGGACACCATGGTCATGGCTCCCCTTCGCAGTCGGGATCCCCATCCTGCCCGTCTACGGCTGGCTGGGTGCCACGGGGTCGCTGACCGTCGGTCTCGCGGTCCTGGTACCCATGGCGTTCCTGGCCGGGGCGGCCCTGGCCATCGCCAACGCGAGGAGCGACGTCGACGCCGATACTCGATCGGGCACCACGTCGGTTGCGACCGCGCTCGGCTCCGAGCGGTCGTGGTGGATCGGAACCGCACTGATGGTCGCGGCGACCGTCATCGGCCTCGTGTTCGTCGGGCAGGCCGGCTGGTCTCCGATGACACGCGCACTCGTCGCGACGGGCACGGCCATCGTGATGGGTGGCCTGTTGATGGGTCGGTCGATGGCAGCAGCCTGGCGGCGCCGAGCCTGGGAGCTCCAGGCCATCGGCGTCGCGATCGCGGCGACGGGTTGGGTCGCGGGGCTGATCCCCGGACCCTAGCCGTCAGTCGAAGGTGTCGCCGGAGCGAACGAGGGCGATCGCATTCTCGAGGCGGAGCTTCGAGATCGTCAGGTACTTGGCGAGGTTGTCGCGGTCGACGTCCGGGATCGAGCGGATGGCGTCTGGCGATCGGAGGACACCGACGAGGTCGTCCAGGGCCTCCGCAAGGGAGGCCTTGGCGTTCACGAGCGAGTCCTCGCTCAACGGTCGCGGCGCTCGAGGGACGTCGTCGTACCGACGTTCACGCTCAGGCTCCGGCTCCGGGTCCGTCGCGTCGACGATGATGACATCGGGCTCGCCATCGAGATCGAGGTCGAGCGCCAGCGCAGGCGCCTCGATCGGCAGCGTCCCGTTCACGTCGCCGTCGGTCCGCGACGCTCGGTTCCGTCGACCCTCGATCTTGTCCCGGAGCTTGATCAGAGTCAGCTCTCCGGCTGCCACTTGATCGGCGAGTCGCCGCCGCTTCTTGGCGTCCTGGACCTTCATGAGCTCATACGCGTGCGACAGGGTGTCTTTGCGCAAGGACACCAGTTCGCGGACCTCTTCTGGAGCATCGGCGAGGCGAAGCCGGTTCTCGACGTATCCCTTGTCCTTGCCGAGCTTTTCGGCGAGCTTGCGGATGCTGTATCCGTGCTCGGTCACCATCCGGTCGTACATCGCCGCTTCATCGAGTGGCGAGATGTCCTCGCGCTGCAAGTTCTCGATGATCGAGATCTCGAGGGCGGTGTCGTCGTCGATGTCCTCGATGAGCGCGGGGATCGTCGCGAGCCCGGCCTGCTTCGAGGCGCGCCATCGACGCTCACCGGCGATGAGTTGATAGGTGTTCGGCCCGATGGGCCGGACGAGGATGGGTTGCAGCACGCCATGCTCGCGGATCGACGCGGCGAGCTCGTCGAGCGTCTCCTGGTTGAAGGCGAGTCGCGGCTGCTCGGGGTTCGGCTCGCTCCTGTCGACCTGGACGATGCGGACGCCGACACTTCGCGTCGGGCCGTCCGGGGACAGGAGGCTGACGATGGCGGGGGAGAGCTCTCGCTCTTCGGACAGTCGGCGGGCGGCTGCCGCTCGGAAGTCAGGCCGTGCCAAGGTCCACCACCTCTCGTGCCAGTTCACGGTACGTCCGGGCAGCCTCGCTGCTGCCCGCGTAGGTCGTGATCGGTCGCCCGACGAGCGGCGCTTCGCCGAGCTTCACGGTGTTGCGGATGATGCTGCTGAAGACGTGGTGATCGCCCACGACGCGCAACTCGTCGAGCATGTCCCGCGCCAGGTTGGTGCGCCCGTCATAGAACGTCGGGAGCAGGCCGAGGATCCGCAGGTTCCGGTTGAGCTTGAGCCGGATCGCGTTGATGACCTTGACCAGATTGGTCAGGCCCTTCATCGCGTAGTACTGCGTCTGGACGGGGATGATCACCCCGTTCGATGCCACCAGGCCATTCACCGTCAACAGGCCGAGGTTCGGCGGGCAGTCGATGAGGACGTAGTCGTAGCCCTTGATCTGACCGTCGAGTGCTTCGCGGAGGATCGACTCGCGGCCGAGGGCGGTGAACAACTCGCCCTCGGTCGACGCAAGATCGATGTGGGCGGGCGCGACGTCGATCCCCGCGCTGTCGGTCGGCAGGATCACGTCACCCAACTTGGAGCGACCATCGGCAAGGACGTCGGCCATCGATCGCTCGACGGTGTTGAGGTTCACGCCGAGGCCCGCCGTGAGATTCGCCTGTGGGTCCATATCGATGCACAGGACCCGATATCCCTCTTCCGCCAACGCCCCCGCGAGATTGATCGCAGTCGTCGTCTTGCCCACGCCGCCCTTCTGATTGGCGATCGCGATGACGTTCTTCACTGGGGCATCACCTCGGAATCGATCGGCCCGGTGGATGACGGGGAGAGCGGGACGTCGCGACATGCTACTCCTGCATCGTTGACCGCGGGACCCGGTTATCCACAGGCGACGTGAGTTGTTCACCATTTCGGTGGATAACTGCGACCCCGTATCATGGCGTCGTCCTTGCGCAAAGACAGCCCGATACGCGGAGGATGCAGCCGTTGTCGACCAATGAAGGACGGTTGGCGCGTCAGGACGCGCTGCGCGCCGAGGCGCTTCACGGCGGCGGCCAGGATCGCATCGATCAGCAGCCTGCGCGCGGAAAGTTGACGGCGCGCGAGCGGATCGACCTGCTCCTCGATGCTGGATCGTTCATCGAGCTCGACGCGTTCGTCACGAATCGCAACCCGGCGGTCGAGACCGCATTCCTCGGTGACGGCGTGGTCACCGGTCACGGCACGATCGACGCCCGACTCGTCTTCGTGTTCAGCCAGGACTTCACGGTCTTCGGTGGATCGCTCTCGGAGGCGTACGCCGAGAAGATCTGCAAGGTGATGGATCTCGCGATGAAGGTCGGGGCGCCGATCATCGGCCTCAACGACTCGGGCGGGGCGCGCATCCAGGAGGGTGTCGTGTCCCTCGGCGGCTACGCCGACATCTTCTTGCGCAACACCCTCGCGTCTGGCGTCGTGCCACAGCTGTCGGTGATCCTCGGGCCGTGCGCCGGCGGAGCCGTGTACTCCCCCGCTATCACGGACTTCACGGTCATGGTCGAAGGCACGAGCTACATGTTCGTCACCGGACCGAATGTCGTAAAGGCGGTGACGCACGAGGAGGTCGACGCCGAGACGCTCGGCGGCGCTTCGACGCACACCACACGGAGCGGGGTCGCGCATCTCGCCGCACACGACGAGGCCGAGGCGTTGGCGACCACGCGCCGCTTGCTTGGCTTCCTTCCCCAGAACAATCTCGCCGATGCGCCGATGGGGGAGACGTCGGATCCGTCGGACCGCATGGACTCGGCGCTCGACACGATCGTCCCGGACGACCCTTCGAAGCCCTATGACATGCATCACGTCATCGAGCGGGTCGTGGACGATGGGGCGCTCCTGGAGATCCAACCCGGCTGGGCCCAGAACATCATCACGGGCTTCGCGCGTCTGGGCGGTCGGAGTATCGGCATCGTCGCGCAGCAGCCGGCTGTCCTGGCGGGCGCCCTCGACATCGACGCCTCGACCAAGGCCGCGCGTTTCGTCAGGACGTGCGACTGCTTCAACGTGCCACTGCTGACACTCGTCGACGTTCCGGGATTCCTGCCGGGCGTCGGGCAGGAGCACGGCGGGATCATCCGGCACGGCGCGAAGTTGCTCTTTGCGTATTGCGAGGCGACCGTGCCAAAGCTGACCGTGATCACGCGCAAGGCGTACGGCGGCGCGTATGACGTCATGTCGAGCAAGCACGTCCGCGGTGATATCAACCTTGCCTGGCCGACGGCGGAGATCGCGGTCATGGGCGCAGAGGGTGCCGTCAACATCCTGTACCGCGACGAGATCGCCAAGGCAGTCGATGCGAGCGCGACGCGCGCGAAGCTCGTCGCGGACTACGAGGAACAGTTCGCGAACCCGTATGTGGCGGCGGCCCGCGGGTATGTCGACGATGTCATCCGGCCATCCGAGACTCGGCCGCGCTTGATCGCCGCATTGGAGATGCTCGCCGAGAAACGCGACACCAACCCGCCGAAGAAGCACGGCAATATCCCGCTGTGACGGAAGTCGCTCGCCGGGCACCTGAGGTGTCTGTGCGCAAAGACAGCGGCAACGACGCGCGACCGTTCGCCCGGGTCCTCATCGCCAATCGCGGCGAGATCGCCCTGCGGATCATCCGGACGTGCCGCGACCTCGACATCGACACCGTTGCGGTCTACTCCGACGCGGACGTCGACGCCGCGCACGTTCGTGCCGCGGACGCCGCCGTCCGCCTGGGACCGGCGCCGGCCGGTGAGAGCTACCTGCGCGGCGAAGCGATCATCGCGGCCGCTCTGTCGACAGGGGCAGAGGCGATCCACCCCGGTTACGGCTTCCTGTCCGAGCGGGCGGCGTTCGCCGGTGCGGTGACCGAGGCCGGACTCGTCTTCGTCGGGCCACCGGCACGTGCCATCGAAGCCCTCGGTGACAAGCTCGCCGCGCGACGGACCGCGATCGCCGCCGACGTCCCCGTGGTCCCCGGCACGTTCGAGCCGGCGCCGGTCGATCGACCCGACATGGTCGACGACATCCTTTCGGCCGCGGAGAAGATCGGTTTTCCCTTGATGGTCAAGGCCGCGGCCGGCGGCGGTGGCCGGGGGATGCGCAGGGTCGAGGAGGCTCGCTCTCTGCCCACGGCACTCGTCGCCGCCTCGGCCGAGGCGCACGCGGCCTTCGGTGACGGCTCGGTCTACCTGGAGCGCGAGGTGAGGCCGGCTCGTCACATCGAAGTGCAACTCCTCGGTGATGCGACGGGTGACGTCATCGCCCTGGGCGAGCGCGACTGCTCCGTTCAGCGTCGCCATCAGAAGCTCGTCGAGGAGACGCCGGCGCCCGGCCTGACGGACGACGAACGCCGCGAGCTCCATGCGATGGCCGTCAGGGCGGCGCGAGCTGCCGGACTGAGCAATGCGTCGACAGCCGAGTTCCTCTTCGATCCGGATCGCCGCTTCTGGTTCCTCGAGGTCAACGCTCGCCTCCAGGTCGAGCATGGCGTGACGGAGCTGGTCACCGACATCGACCTGGTCGCTGAACAACTCTGGGTCGCAGCCGGACGACCGCTTTCCGATCCGGTCCGTCGTGCCGCGGACGCCGCGGCGACGCCGACGCGACATGCGATCGAGATCCGCCTGTCGGCCGAGGACCCATCGCGCGATTTCGCTCCGGTCCCGGGTCGGATCGACGAATGGGTGATGCCCGCGGGCCCGGGCGTGAGGGTCGACACGGCGGCCCGACCGGGCGACCGCGTCCCACCGGACTACGACCCGATGATCGCCAAGGTGATGACCGTCGCACAGGACCGACCATCGGCGATCCGGCGGATGCGCCGCGCCCTCGACGAGGTCGTCGTGACGGGCATCCAGACGACGCTACCATTCGACCGAGCACTCGTCCGCGACAGGGCATTCCTACGCGACGATGGGTCCGCACTCTCGACCGACTGGGTCGCCGAACGATGGGACGGCCCGGGCGCGAGGTCCAACGTCCGACGTAGCGCGGCCATCGCAGCCGCCCGGGCCTCTGAGGGCGCGTCACGACGGTCGTCGTCTTTGCGCAAAGACACCCGCTCCCGTTCGGCGTGGGCAGCATCGGGCCGAGAGTCTGCGATCGATCGATGGCCGAGATGAGCCCGGCGCGACCCGCGTACCGCGTCGACTCGAGTCCGTCGACGGCGATGCCCGACGACGGCTCGATCGTCGTCGGCCCCGACGCGGCCATCGATGGGTCGGCCGTCGTCCACGTCGGAGCGATCGGCCCCGTCGAACCCAGCGGACGGCGCGCGGTGGAGGTCGTCGTCGACGGGTGGCGGTTCGAGCTCCACGTCGAGGACGAGGGCCGAGCCGCGCTGAGGGACCGAGCGACACGGGACCGCGATGCCGCGGTCAAGCCTGGTGAGTCACTCGAGATCCGTGCCATCATCCCGGGCAGGGTCGCCTCTGTCGCCGTCGCGGTCGGTGACACGGTCGAGACCGGCCAGACCCTCCTCGCCGTGGAGGCGATGAAGATGCAGAACGAGTTGCGGGCACCACGAGCCGGTACGGTCCTTCGGGTGCCGGCGGCGGCGGGCGCGACCGTCGAGCTCGGCGACGTTCTCGTCGTCCTCGAGTGACGGCGTGACGACATGACCGATACCCGCGACGCCGGGGCTGGACGCGACCGCCCCGTCGGGGAGCGGAGCGATCCGGCGCGAGAGCGCTGGCGACAGACGCTGCGGGCGAAGGCGCTCGCCGGCAGCCCGGAGCGGCGTGAGCGGTTCACGACGTCGTCCGGGATCGAGATCCGGGACCTGTATACCGCGGCCGATACCGCCCATCTCGACGAGGAGCGCGACCTGGGGCTGCCGGGCGAGTTCCCCTTCACCCGGGGCGTCCAGCCGACGATGTATCGAAGCCGCCTGTGGACCATGCGCCAGTACGCCGGCTTTGCCACCGCGGAGGAGACGAATCGCCGTTTCCGCTACCTCCTCGACCACGGCCAGACCGGCCTCTCGGTCGCCTTCGACCTACCGACGCAGATGGGCTACGACTCCGACGCTCCGGCCGCTGCGGGGGAGGTCGGCCGGGTCGGCGTCCCGATCAGCAGCCTCGCGGACATGGCCATCCTCGTCGACGGGCTCCCGCTCGGGGACGTCAGCACGTCGATGACCATCAACGCGACGGCACCCATCCTCCTCGCCCTGTACGTCGCAGCCGCCGAGGCCCAGGGAGTCGAGCGAAGCCGGATCAGCGGCACGACCCAGAACGACATCCTCAAGGAGTACATCGCCCGCGGCACCTACATCTTCCCACCGCGCCCGTCGATGCGGCTCGTCACCGACGTGTTCGAGTTCTGTGCCCGCGAGCTTCCCAAGTGGAACACGATCTCGATCTCCGGCTACCACATGCGCGAGGCCGGGGCGACCGCGGCCCAGGAGCTGGCGTTCACACTCGCCGATGCGATCGCCTACGTCGAAGCGGCCGTCGAGAGAGGGCTCGACGTCGATGACTTCGCGGGTCGGCTGTCGTTCTTCTTCGCCGCCTGGTCCGAGCTGTTCGAGGAGGTGGCCAAGTTCCGCGTCGCCCGGCGGATGTGGGCGACGATCATGAAGGAGAGGTTCGGTGCGACGAGCCCCCGGTCGATGCTGTGCCGGTTCCACGTCCAGACCGCCGGGTCGTCGCTCACCGCCCAGTCGATCGACAACAACGTCGTCCGGACGACCATCCAGGCGCTCGCAGCGGTCCTCGGCGGCGCGCAGAGCCTCCACACCAACTCGCGCGACGAGGCTCTTGCGCTGCCGACCGAGGAGGCGGCCCGGCTTGCGCTGCGGACCCAACAGATCCTCGCTTATGAGTCTGGCGTCACCGAGACGCCCGACCCGCTGGCGGGCTCGTACTTCGTCGAGAGCCTGTCGAACGAGCTGGAGGCGGCCGCGTGGGCGTACCTCGATGAGATCGAGTCGTTCGGCGGCACGCTGGCGGCCATCGAGAAGGGCTTCCAGCAGCGCGAGATCCAGGAGGCGGCATACCGCGTCCAGCGGGCGATCGACGACGGCGACCAGGTCGTCGTCGGGGTCAACCGCTACGCCGACGACGAGGTCGCGAGCCCGCCGACGCATCGCATCGACCCCGAGGGCGAGCGTCGCCAGGTCGAGCGGGTCGAGACCGTTCGCGCGGAGCGGTCCGAGGCGGGGTGGACCGCCGCCATGGATGAGCTGGAGCGCGTCGCCCGGGCGGATGGGAACCTGATGCCGGCGATCGTCGAGGCGGTCCGTGCGTATGCCACGGTCGGGGAGATCAGCGACCGGCTGCGCGCCGCCTGGGGCGAGCACCGCGAGCTCATCACGGTCTGAGGAGGACGATCCCATGCCTGACGTCCCGCCACGGATCCGCCGACTCGGCAAGGTGCATCACGTCGCAGTCGTCGTGCGCTCGATCGACGCCGCGATCGGCTTGTGGCGCGACATGCTCGGTCTCGAGCTCGAGGCGATCATGGACATCCCGAGCGACAAGGTCCGGATCGCCTTCCTCGGTGTCGGCGAGTCGAAGGTCGAGCTGGTGGAGCCGACCGATGACACGACCGGTGTCGCCCGGTTCCTCGCGTCGAAGGGCGAGGGCTTCCACCACGTCTGCTTCGAAGTCACCAACCTCGCCGAGGCGCTGATCCGACTCGAGCTCGACGGCCTGGAGCTGATCGACACCGCGCCCCGGCACGGTGCGGAGGGACCGGTCGCGTTCATCCATCCACGCTCATGCCAGGGCGTCCTCGTCGAGCTGATCGAGGCGCCAGGGGGCCCGGCATGGCGCTCGCTCGGGTACGAGGCCGCGGGCTAGACGCCCCGCTCCGGTATCCTCGACGCGCCCCCATCAGCCCACCGGAGGATCCGATGATCGTTTCCACCACGCCGACCCTCGAGGGACGGCCCATCGCCGAGTATCGCGGTCTCGTCACGGGCGAGGCCATCCTCGGCGCCAACATCTTCAAGGACCTGTTCGCCGGGATCCGCGACATCGTCGGTGGCCGGTCGGGCGCCTACGAGCAGGAGCTGGCACGGGCCCGCCAGATCGCCATCGAGGAGATGAGTGCCGCCGCCCAGGCGATGGGGGCGGATGCGATCGTCGGCGTCGACCTCGATTATGAGACCGTCGGTCAGGCCGGCTCGATGCTGATGGTGACCGCCTCAGGGACGGCCGTGAAACTGGGCTAGGCGGGTTTCGAGGCGAGCAGGGAGAACATCAGCGGGAGCTCGCCCGGACCATCCGGCAGGATCCACTGACCGCTGCCGGGCGCGCTCTCGACGAGGAAGTCGGTCTGCCACTCGAGGAACGGCTGCTCGTCGAGCCGGTCGATGCGCAGGCCCGCGTCGATAAGGGCGGTCACGATCTCGCCCAAGCCGTGGTCCCAGCCGTGCTCCTTGTGTGCTCCGCCGAGGTCCGCGGTCGGGTCGGCATAGGACCCGTGGACGTCGAAGATCAGCGGGTCGCCGTGCTCCCAGTAGGGGTACTGGAGGCGCAGCTCGCGCGGGGACACGCCCTCGTTCTCGAACACCTGGAGCACCGGGTGGATCTCCGAGATGTAGAACCGCCCGCCCGGCTTGACGAACCGTGCGACGACGCGCGCCCAGCCGCGGATGTCCGGCAGCCAGCCGAGCACGCCGCGCGACGTGTACACGATGTCGAATTCGTCGCCGAGCCGGACGGGGAGCTGGTATACGTTGGCCTCGACGAATCGCGCGTCGGCGATACCGATGTCCGCGGCCAGTTCACGCGCGAGCCGGATCGACGCCGGGGAGAAATCGGCCCCAGTCACCCTCGCGCCCAGCCGCGCCCATGACAGCGTGTCGAGCCCGAAGTGGCACTGGAGGTGCAGGAGCGTCTTGCCGGTGACGTCGCCGAGGGCGGCGATCTCGTAGGGCCTGACCCGAAGCCCGCCTTCTCGGAACCCTGCCACGTCGTAGAACTCGCCCTCGGCGTGGACCTTGGTCCAGGCATCCCACAGGCGCTGGTTCGAGGCGAAGGACGCCTCGAGGTCGGCTCTGTCGATCGTCTCGTCAGCCATCTTCCCGTCCCGTTCGGACGCCTACTCTGCCTGACCGTCGACCGCTCCGGCGAGCGCGTCGACGTCGAAGATGATGGCGATCTCGCCGGGCGAGCGCCCCGCGTCGGTGAGGAGGGCTGCCGCTTCGGACCGGAGCCCGCTGCGGATGTCCCGCAGAGCGGTCAGGACCTTCTCCGTCGCCCATCGGTCGTCGTCGTACAGGAACCGGATCTCCTCGGGCCGCATCAGCCTCGGTACCCGGCGTCGCGGAGGAGGCCCGGCAGCTGCGTGGGGGAGTCGGCGACGCGGAACCCCGCAGCCTCGAGTGCTTCGACTTTCGAGGTCGCCGTTCCCGCACCACCGGAGATGATCGCGCCGGCATGCCCCATCCGTTTGCCCTCGGGCGCCGTGCGGCCAGCGATGAACGCCGCCTTCGGGACGTCACGGAGATGCTCGCCCGCCCAGGCGGCCGCCGTCTCCTCGGCGGACCCGCCGATCTCCCCGATGAGGACGATCGCGTCGGTCTCGGCGTCGTCCGCGAACAGGTGCAGCGCGTCAAGGAACGTCGTCCCGATGATCGGATCGCCGCCGATGCCGATGCACGTCGATTGCCCGAGGCCGGCGTCGCTCATCGCCTGGACGGCCTCGTAGGTCAGGGTGCCGGACCGGCTCACGACACCGACCCGGCCCTCGCGGTGGATGGAGCCGGGGATGATGCCGACCTTGGCTGTGCCGGGAGACGTGGCGCCCGGGCAGTTCGGTCCGATGAGCCGCGCCCCGTGCCGCTGGACGAGGTCGACCGCCGGGATCATGTCGAGAGCGGGGATGCCCTCCGTGATGCAGAAGATCGCCCCGATCCCAGCGACCGCCGCCTCCATCACCGCGTCGGGCGCCCCGACCGCGGGCACGAAGATGAGCGACGTGTCAGCACCCGTCTGCTGGACGGCCTCCGCGACGGTGTCGAACACGGGGACCGTGCCGTCGAGAGCGACCTGGCCGCCCTTGCCCGGGGTCACACCGGCAACCACGTTCGTGCCGTACGCCTGGCAGGCACGCGCGTGGAACTCGCCCTCCCGGCCGGTGATGCCTTGGACGACGAGCCGCGTCTCGCGCCCGACGAGGACGCTCACCCTGGAGCTGCCGCGCCGCGAGAAGCGGCCACGGCCTTTTCCGCAGCCTCGTCGAGCGTCGCCGCGGTCTGGAACCGCGCCTCCTCGAGCAGAGCAGCGGCCTCAGCGGCATTGGTGCCGACGATGCGGACGACCATCGGGACGTCTCGGGCCTGCTGCGCGCGAGCCTCGATCAGCCCGCGTGCCACCTCGTCGCCCCGAGTGATGCCGCCGAAGATGTTGACGAGGATGGCGTCGACCTTCGGGTCCGACAGGATCAGCTGCATGGCATGCGCGACCTTGTCCGCCCGCGCGCCGCCGCCGATGTCGAGGAAGTTCGCCGGCTCGCCACCTGCTCGCTTCACGAGGTCCATGGTGGTCATCGCGAGCCCGGCGCCGTTGACCATGCAGCCGATCGTGCCGTCGAGCTTGATGAACGTGAGGCCGGCCTCTCGAGCTTCCTTGTCTTCGGGAGCCTCCTCATCGGGGTCACGCAGCTCCTCGAGCCCGGGATGCCGCGCGAGCGCGGAGTCGTCGAGGGTGATCTTCGCGTCGAGGCAGACCAGTCGTTCGTTCGGCGTGGCCCCTGACTCACCCTCGATCACGATGGCCAATGGGTTGATCTCGACGAGGTCCGCGTCGTACGCGGTCATCGTCTTGACCAGGCCCTTCGCGATCGCGACGGCGGCCTTGAGGTGGCCCTCGAGACCCATCGCGAACGCGAGTTCGCGGGCCTGGAAGTCGAGGAGACCCAGGGCTGGGTCGGCGTGCCGCCGGACGATCGCTTCGGGGTTCGTCGCGGCGACCGTCTCGATCTCGACACCGCCCTCCGCCGACCCCATCAGGAGGATGCCGCGTTCCGCACGATCGAGCACCGCCGCGAGGTAGAACTCCTTGACGATGTGCGCGGCAGGCCCGACGAGCACCTTGCGGACCGCCATGCCCTTGATGTCCATGCCGAGGATCGACGTCGCGACCTCGGCGGCCTCCTCAGGCGACTCGGCGAGCTTCACACCGCCGGCCTTGCCGCGGCCGCCGACGAGCACCTGGGCCTTGATCACCACCTTGCCCCCGACCGGCCCACCGGCCAGGAAGCGCTGCGCCGCCGCCCGTGCCTCTTCCGGCGTATGGGCGACCGACCAGTCCGGGACTGGGAGCCCCTGGGCGACGAGCAGCGATTTGGCGTCGGCCTCCTGGAGCTTCACCGCGAAATCGTAGCCGAGCGGCGGTCGGTCATCCGGTCCCGCCGAGGTGCCGTCGGCGAGCCTCGGCGATCCGGTCGATCGCGTCGACGGACTTCGACAGCGACCAGACGATCGCGTCGTCGACAGCGGCCGCCGCGAGATCGTCGAACAACCGCGCAAGCGCGTCGGCATCGCCGACGAGCGTCCTCGCATCCGACTCAGCCGCGCCAGGGTCGCCGAGTCGGACCCCGACGGTCCGTCGCAGCGTCGTCCGATCGCGACCGACCGCGTCGCACGCGAGGTCCAGCTCGGCCAGTCGACCACGAAGGCCCTCATCCACGCTGCCGAACCAGGCGGTGTTCCAGGCGTCCGCCCAGGTCGCCGTCAGCTCGAGCATCCGTGGCCCCTTGGCTGCGACGAGGACCGGCACCGGCCGTTCCGGCGGCGGGATGAGGACCGCGTCCTGGACGGTGCGCCATCGCCCGTCGACCGACACACGCTCGCCGCGGAGCAGCCGTGTGGTGATCTCGAGGTCCTCGGCGAAGCGCCCGACGCGGTGGTCGAACGGGAACCCGAACGCGTCGTACTCCGGCTGGTGCCAGCCGGAGCCGAGCCCGAGGATGACTCGGCCGCCAGACAGATCATCGAGCGTGGCCGCCATCTTCGCCATCAGCGCCGGGTTGCGGAACGACGCACACATCACGAGGGATCCCAGCTCGATGCGCGGGACGAGTGCGGCCAACGCCGCCTTCGTGGTCCATGCCTCGCGGATGCCCTCGTCCGGCTCGCCCTCCGAGCGGAACAGCAGGTGGTCGAAGACCCAGATCGAGTCGAGACCGGCGGCCTCGGCGTGGCGGGCGAACCGAAGGGTCTCATCGAAGGTGGGGGAGCGGCCCTCGGCGGTGTCGTCCTGGGCGAGGGGTACGGTCACGCCGATACGCATCGCCGTCGAGTCTAGCGACGCATCGACGATCCGAGGAACGAACGATTTGGTCGGGTCGCCTCGCCATACTCACCGAGCGCGGCCGAACGGTCGCGCCGTCGCCGAGGGGCGTGATGCAGCGAGACCTCGTGGAGCGAGCGCGGAAGGGCGATCATGACGCCTTCGCCGAGCTGGCAGGCGCCGCGATCTCCCGACTGGATTCCGCCGCCTGGCTCATGCTCCGGGACGTCGAACAGGCCAAGGACGCCGTCCAGAACGCGCTCGTCCGGGCCTGGCGTGATCTGCCCACGCTCCGCGATCCCGACCGATTCGATGCCTGGTTGCATCGGTTGCTCGTCCACGCCTGTATCGATGAGGCGCGACGGCTCCGGCGCCACCGGGTGGATGTCGACCTGACCACGATCGCGCTGCCATCGATCGTCGACGACGTGTCGGCGGTCGAGGACCGCGACCGTCTCGAACGCGGCTTCCTCCGGCTCCAGCCGGATCTGCGGGCCGTGATCGTCCTTCATCACTACCTCGACCAGCCGATGCCGGTGGTGGCTGCGACGCTCGGGATCCCACTCGGGACCGCGAAGTCGCGGCTGCACCGCGCGCTCGACGAGATGCGGGCGGCACTCGACGCCGACACGCGCGTCCGCGGTGACGTCGCGGAGGGCCGACCGGCATGACGGCGAACGATCGCTTCGAACGCACGATGTCGGCCTGGCTCAGCGACGACGCGGCCTTCCGTGTCCCCGATCACCTCGGTGAGGTTCTCGCGATGACCCGCGAGACCCCGCAGCGCCCGGCATGGTCGAGCCTCGAAAGGTGGCTCCCCATGGATACGACCTTCCGCCCGCGACTGTTCAACGTGCCCGCCGGCGCTCGCCTGCTCGCGCTCGCGGCCTTGCTCTTGCTCATCGCCGCCATCGCGATCTTTGCCGTCGGTTCGCAGCAGCGACTGCCTGCGCCGTTCGGCATCGCGCGGAACGGCATCGTCATCACGAGCCAGGACGGCGACCTCTTCCGGGTGGATCCGTCGACCTCGGACCGGAAGCCGATGGGCCTCGGAGAGGGCTACGACTTCTCACCGATCTTCTCGCGCGACGGGACCCGGTTCATGGTCCTGCGCTCCGATGCCCCAGCCCCGACTGCCCCAGGGTCCATCGCGACGCTCACGCTGTACGTCGCCAACGCCGATGGCTCCGGGCTTCGAGCCGTCACGTCTCCGACCGAGAGCCTCGACTGGATGGACTGGGCGCCCGACGGCACGCGGATCGCGTATGTGGCCAAGCAGCAGCTGTGGGTCGTCGAC
>DATHTG010000193.1:0-2305 GCA_035463515.1 Candidatus Limnocylindrales bacterium | reverse complement strand
ACCGAGCCGGCGATGAGCGTCCAGGACTGCGTCACCGGCAACTGGCCCCGCCACGCGACCGCCCTCAGCCCAGGTCCTGCAGCTCGTCCTTCGACTCGCGCGACAGCAGGTCGATCAGGCAGCGTTGGACGCTCTTGCCCTCGAACAAGGCGTTGTGGACCTCGCGGGCGATCGGCATCTCGACGTCGTAGCGGTCGGCCAGCGCCAAGGCTGCATCGACCGTGTACGCACCTTCCGCGACCCCCGGCAGCGTCGCCTCGATCTCCGCCCAAGAGCGGCCCTTCGCGAGCTCCTCGCCCAGCCGGTGGTTGCGCGACAGTCGCGACCCGCATGTGGCGATGACGTCGCCGATGCCCGCCAGGCCCGCGAACGTCAGGCGATTCGCACCGGCGGCCGCACCCAACCGGATCATCTCGGCGAGGCCACGCGTCATCAGCCCGGCCTTGCCGTTGTCACCGAAGCCCAGCCCGTCAGCAGCCCCGGCGGCGATCGCGATCACGTTCTTGAGGGCCCCGCACAGCTCGACGCCGAGGATGTCGGGATTGACGTAGAGGCGGAACTCGCGCCGGCCGAGTCGATCGGCGGCCCGGCTCGCCAGATCGGTATCCGACGCTGCCACGACGGCCGATGCGGGCAACCCCTGGGCGATCTCGATCGCCAGATTGGGGCCGGACAACGCCGCGATACGCACGGGGTCGATCCCGCCCGCATCGGAGATGACCTCGCTCATCCGGAGAAGCGACCCGTTCTCGAGACCCTTCACGACCGACAGGACGTCGGCCGTCGCCGGGACGGCCGGCCCGACCTGCGACGCGACCGAGCGCAGATGCGACGAAGGGACGGCGAAGATGACGAGATCCGTCGCGGCGGCAAGCGCGGAGGGATCCCCGGTCGCCATCAGCGCATCGGGGAGGTCGATGCCCGGGAGCCGCCGCTCGTTCCGGTGGGTCGCGTTAATCTCGTCGGCGACCTCCTGCCGATGCACCACGAGGAGGACCGGCTCACGTTTGCCGAGGATCGCAGCCAGCGTCGTTCCCCAGGCCCCTGCCCCGACGACCGCGACGGTCGGCGTGGCATCCATCAGCGCCGGCGACTCCGCGGGGCGGACCGACGGACCGGTTTCGACGGCACCGTACGTGCCTTGCGACGACGTGGGAGCTTCACCGACGCCCGGTCTCGGAACACGAGGCGGATCGGTGTCCCGTGGAAGCCGAACGTCTCGCGAAGGCGGTTCTCGAGGTAGCGCCGGTACGAGAAATGCACCGACGACGCGTCGGACGCGAAGAACACGAACGTCGGCGGGGCGATGGCTGCCTGCGTCGCGTAGAACAGCTTCGGGCGCTTGCCTCGGACGAGTGGCGGCGGGGTACGGTCCGTGGCGGCCATGAGCATCCGATTCAGCTCGCCGGTCGGGACGCGTCTCCGGCGCTCCGCCCAGATGTCCACCGCCAGTTCGAGCACGCGCCCGACGCGCTGGCGGGTCTTGGCGCTGATCGACACGACCGGCGCGAATTCGAGGAACGGCGCGTCGTTGCGGATCCACTCGACGTACTGGTCGAAGGTGCGGTCGGTCTTGTCTTCGACCAGGTCCCACTTGTTGACCGCCACGACCAGGCCCTTGCCCTCATCCACGGCATAGCCGGCGACATGGGCGTCCTGCGATGTCAGCCCCTCGACCGCGTCGATGACGAGGACCGCGACATCGGCACGGGCCAGCGCCGTCAGCGCGCGCATCGTCGAGTAGCGCTCCGCGGCGGCACCGGACGCGACCTTGCCGCGCCGCCGGATCCCGGCCGTATCGATGAGCACCACCTCGCTCCTGCCCCAGGCGAGGCGGGTGTCGATCGCGTCGCGCGTCGTCCCGGGCACGTCCGAGACGATCGTCCGCTCTTCGCCCAGCAGGGCATTGAGCAGACTCGACTTGCCGACGTTCGGGCGGCCGACGAACGCGATGGCGGCGGGGGCCGTATCCGCTTCGGCGGCGATCGCGGCGTCCCATCGTGCGGCCTCGGCGGCTTCGACCGACTCCACGGGGCTGGCGCCGTCTTCGCCGTCCAGATCGTCTTCCGGATCGCCCACCACGAACGGCTCCAGCCGGCCCGCCGCCACCTCGTCGGCCCATGCGTCGGCTTCGGCCTCGCGCTGCTTCCTGGCGATCTCCGACTCGCTCTCGGCCGGCAACGCCCACACGATCGCGTCGAGCAGATCGCCGGTCCCCCGCCCGTGTGACGCGGAGATCGGATAGGTCTCCTCCCAGCCGAGCGTGTGGAACTCGGCGGCCTCGAGCTCACGCTTCTCGTTGTCG
>DATHTG010000192.1:0-2051 GCA_035463515.1 Candidatus Limnocylindrales bacterium | reverse complement strand
AACACGTCGCGGATGGACCCGACTGCGAACGGTGTCGGGTCGACGAGCTCCGCCGCTCCGAACCGGCGCGCGGCGACGACACCGGCACCATACGTCATCCCGCCGTGCGTGAGCGTCGGTCCGTCCTCGACCACGGCCACCCGTCGGCCGGCGATCTGCGGACCCACCAGCGTGAGCTCGGAACGCGCGGTCAGGACAACCGCCTTCGCATTGACCTGCTCGATCGCAGCACGCATGCGACTCACGTCGCCGGGCGTGGCCGAGTCGACCTTGTTGATGATCACGACATCGGCCATCCGGAGGTTCGTCTCGCCCGGGTGGTAACGCGTTTCATCGCCCGGTCGCAAGGGATCGGCGACGACGATGAGCAGATCAGGTCGGCAGAACGGGAAGTCGTTATTCCCGCCGTCCCACAGGATGACGTCGGCCTCCGCTTCGGCCTGCCGCAGGATCGTCTCGTAGTCGACACCCGCGTACACGACGCGCCCCGTGTCGAGGTGCGGTTCGTATTCCTCTCGCTCCTCGATCGTCGTATGGAATCGATCAAGGTCGGCGTAGGTCGCGTAGCGCTGGACCGCCTGCGTGGCCAGGTCGCCATATGGCATCGGGTGGCGGATGACCACGGCGGCGAGGTCATGGATCGCCCGCAGGCCGGCGATGTGGCGAGTGGTCTGGCTCTTCCCGGCGCCGGAGCGTGTGGCGCAGACGGCGATGACGGGTTTGCGAGCCGCGAGCATCGTTTGGTGCGGGCCGAGCAACTGGAAGTCGGCGCCCGCGGCGAGGACCCGTGACGCAGCGTGCATGACGGCCTCGTGGCTGACATCGCTGTACGCGAAGACGACGGTATCGACGTCCTCCTCCGCGATCAGCCGCTCGAGCTCCGCCTCAGGCACGATCGGGACACCGCCGGGATACAACGGCCCGGCGAGCTCCTCGGGATACCAGCGATCCGCGATTCCCGGGATCTGCGTTGCCGTGAACGCGACCACGTCGAAGGCCGGATCGTTGCGATAGACGACGTTGAAGTCATGGAAGTCTCGCCCAGCGGCACCCATGATGATGATTCGCGTGCGGTCCATCGAACTCTCCTCAGCCCGCGCGGGCGGCGAGGCGGGTCGGCCTCCAGCCCGTGGCACCAGCGTCGTTCGATGCATCGATGTCGACCAGTGCCCTTCGGCCCTTGGGCCGTAGGCCACACGGCCGCGTGGCGGACACCGCCGCGCCCTCGGGCCGTTCGACCTGCCGAATCGCGACGTTGGCCACGGGGCAAGACCGTTTCGGGTCGCCGATGGTTCGGTCGTCGTTCGTTGTCACACGAGGGGACGATGGCGTCGACCAGGACGACTGCCAAGCTCCGACGGGAAAGCCGTGTCCGCAGGCGTAACGCATCGACTCGGATCGCGGGTCGTCGTCCGGTCGACGTGCCACCGCGGCCCGTCCGAAGGCGGGCGATCGCGGTCAGGTCCCAGCACCTTGCTCGCCCGAGTCCCTGGCTCATCTGGCGGACGCTCTCTCCGACGCTTGCGCGCACCTTGTTGATGCTGGCGGTAGCGGTCTTCTTCGTCGTGGTGGTCCTGCCCACGGTCATCTCGCTCGCAGGCGTCCCGTATCGCTGAGGCGCCGACGGCCGGTGGACGACCCAGCCCAGCCTCCTTCCTATGCGCCGGGATGGAGCTCGTCGTATCGTCAGCTCCGTCGCGGGGGCTTCTCCGAGACCCGCTCCGGGAGGCCGACCAGGCGGCCCGACGAGACGTGGGCCGGTGGGCCAGACCACCGGTAGGCGCCGATCGTTCGGCGCCTCGGTTCCTCGCCGAGGTGGCGTCGGAGTCGCGCCACGAGCTGGCGCTCCGTCGCTCGTCCAGCGGGTTCGGCGACGATGCGACGCGCCGGTCGACCGGTCGGCCGGGAGGTCTCGCCCAACCGTCGTTCGAGGTGTTCCCTTACCGTGCCCGGACCGAGGAGGAGCAAATCGTCGACATCGCCCAACTCGGCGATCACGGCTTCGACGAACCGCGCCAGATGCTCCAGGCGATGCGGCTCGCCGGCACTCT
>DATHTG010000191.1:0-1872 GCA_035463515.1 Candidatus Limnocylindrales bacterium | reverse complement strand
AGCTGGCCTACGCCCAGAACGTCATCGTCGTGCCCGGCTACGGGCTTGCCGTGGCCCAGGCCCAGCACGCGGTCCGGGAATTGGGTGACGTCCTCGAGGCTCGCGGAGTCAACGTGAACTACGCCATCCACCCCGTGGCCGGCCGCATGCCGGGGCACATGAACGTCCTCCTCGCCGAGGCGAACGTGCCGTACGACCGTCTCAAGGAGATGGACGAGATCAACGACGACTTCGCCGATACCGACGTCGCGCTCGTCATCGGCGCCAACGACGTCGTGAACCCGGTCGCCCGCGAGGAGGGCTCGCCGATCTCCGGCATGCCGATCCTCAACGTCGATGCGGCGCAGAACATCATCGTCCTCAAGCGCGGACGCGGCGCCGGCTTCGCCGGCATCCCGAACCCGCTGTTCAGCAACGAGAAGACGAAGATGCTGTTCGGCGACGCGAAGCCATCGGTCGAGGAGCTGGTCCAGGGCGTCAAGCAGGCCTGACCGCGGGCAGGGGTATCATCGACGCCCCCGAGCCCGAAGAGGTGACGCAATGGCTGAGCTGACGGACTCACTGACCGAGCTGCTGGATGGCCAGGCCGACCAGATCGGCCAACGCATCGGTGCCGATCCGGCGCGCACTCGCAGCGCGATCGATGCCGCCGTCCCGGCGCTGCTTGCGGCGTTGAGCGCGGAGGCCGAGGAGCCCGGCCTGCGGACCGCCATCCGGCAGGACCACGATGGGTCGATCCTCGATCAGCTGTCCGGCTACCTCGACGGCACCGCCCAGCTGAGCCCGCGCACGACGAATGGCGCCGGGATCCTCGAGCACACGCTCGGCGATCGGCAGTCGGAGATGGCCCAGGCACTGAGCGCGAAGAGCGGCCTCGACCTCGGCAGCATCATGAAGCTCCTCCCGCTGCTCGCCCCGATCCTCATGGGCATGCTCGGCAAGAAGTCCGGTGGCTCGAGCGGCGGAAGCGGCGGAGGCGGCGGTGGCTTCGGGCTCGACGACCTCGGCGACATCCTCGGGCGCGAGAAGGAGTCGGCGCGCCAGAAGAATCCCGACATCGGCGACATCCTCGACAGCTTCGCGAAGCCGCGCCGCTCGGGTGGCTCGGGAGGGTCGAAGTCGGGTGATGGCGGCCTGCTCGACTCCATCGGCGACATGCTCGGTGGCGACCGATCCCGTTGACGACGGAGCGCTGGGTCTGTCTCGACGTCGGCGAGACGATCATCGACGAGACCCGGGTCTGGTCGACGTGGGCCGACGAGCTCGGCGTCCCGCGGCTGACGTTCCTGGCGGCGCTGGGCGCGGTGATCGAGCGGGGCGGGGAGCACCGCGACGCCTTCGCGATCTTCGGCGCCGATGACTGGCAGCTTCGCGCGCCGGCCGTCGAGAGCGCCTACGGCGGCTTCGGGGCCGACGACCTGTACGCCGACGCGCTCTCGGCCCTCGATGCGCTGCGCGACGCGGGCTACCGGGTCGCGATCGTCGCGAACCAGCCGGCCTCGAGGGCCGACGAGCTGCGAGCCATCGGCGTCGATGCCGAGGTCGTGGCGATGAGCGAGTCGATCGGCGTCGCGAAGCCGGATCCGGCGTTCTTCGCCCGGGCCCTCGAGCTGATGGGTTCGCCGGCGCCCGGCGACGTTGCCTACGTCGGAGACCGGATCGACAACGACGTCCTGCCGGCCGGGGTGGCGGGCATGCGCGCCGTCTGGATCCGGCGGGGGCCGTGGGGCGTCATCCAGCGGCTGCCGGACGGAGCGAAGCCGGCCCTGACCGTGGATTCGCTGGCCGAGCTGGCGGAGCGGATCGACGAAGCGTGGACGGAGCCGGGGACGTCAGCTGCGGCGACGTGACTCCATGATCGCCGCCGCCTCG
>DATHTG010000190.1:0-6932 GCA_035463515.1 Candidatus Limnocylindrales bacterium | reverse complement strand
GGGGCATCGCGTCGAGGTCGATGCCTCGTCGAACCGGATGCAGTACAAGATCCGGACGGCGCAGGAGCAGAAGGTGCCCTACATGGTGGTGCTCGGCGACCGCGAGATCGAGGCCCGGACCGCGTCGCCGCGGACTCGGAGCGGAGAGCAGCCACCGGCCGAAGATTGGGACGCGTTCGCGGACCGGTTGGCCGCGGAATCGCGCGCGCGGGGCGCAACCTAGGCCGTCGAGACTCGTCACCCGACGGACCGCGCGCGGGACTTCCGAACGCGGCTGACGGTGAGGCCCGGCGCACGGGGCCGTTCGTTGTCCCGCTCCGAGGGCCTGTGCTATCCTGCGCGCTCGTCGGCGGGGTGTCTGCTCGTGCCGGCGGAGCGATACACAGCACCAAGAGGGGTGAACCATCAGCCGAGACCTGCGAGTAAATCAGATGATCCGGATCCCACAGGTCCGGGTGGTCGACGAAGAGGGTGCCCAGCTCGGCGTGATGCCGACGCCCCGAGCCCTCGAGATGGCGCAGGAACGGGGATATGACCTCGTCGAGGTCGCTCCGATGGCCCAGCCCCCGGTGGTCCGGTTCCTCGACTTCGGACAGTACAAGTACGAACTGACGAAGCGGGAGAAGGAGAACAAGCGCAAGCAGCGCTCGATCACCTTCAAGGAAGTCCGCCTCACGCCGAAGATCGGCGTCGGTGACTTCGATACGAAGGTCCACCGCGCGATCGAGTTCCTCGAGGATGGCGATCGGATCAAGGTGACGGTCCGCTTCCGGGGTCGGGAACTGACCCACCCGGAGATCGGCCGGAACCTGCTCGCCAGGTTCGTGGAACGCGTCAAGGATCACGGAGTCGCGGAACGGACGCCGCTGCTCGAGGGCAAGTCGATGCACATCACGATGGCATCGGTGCACAAGCCCAAGAGCCACGACGCCCCGGACCGCAAGCACGCGCCGGACGTCATCCCCGCCGATGCGACGGCGGAGCCGCCGCCCGCACCGGATACGAAGACCGTCGTTCCGCAACCAAGCGAGACGGCGCCAGCACCAGCAGCGGAGACGGCGCCAGGACCAGCAGCGGAAGCGCCTGCAGAGACGCCGGCCGCGCCCGAACCGAAGACCGCCGAGCCCCGCCCGGGTGCCGCCGCCGCTCCGAAGGCGCCGGTCGCACAGCAGCCGGAGCCCGTGCAAGCATCAGGAGAGTGAGGCCAGCGTGCCGAAGATGAAGAGCCACAAGACGGCCCAGAAGCGCATCGGGAAGACCGGTAGCGGCAAGATCATCCGGGTCAATGCGTGGCGCGGCCATCACCTCGAGATCAAGTCATCGCGACGGACCCGCCGGTACGCCGGCAAGACGATCATGAAGGGCGTGCATGCGAAGCAGGTCCGCCGCATGCTGCCGTACCTCTAGGAGCCACCACCCGTCATGGCACGAGTCAAGCGAGGCGTCACCGCCCACAAGCGCCACAAGCGGCTGCTGAAGGCCGCCGAGGGCCGGCGCGGGACGCGCTCGAAGCTGATCAAGCCGGCTCGCGAGGCGCTCCTCCATGCGCTCGCGTACGCGACGCGTGACCGGAAGCAGCGCAAGCGCCAGATGCGCGAGCTGTGGATCGTTCGCATCAATGCGGCCGCCCGACAGAACGGGATGACCTACGGCCAGCTCATCAGCGGTCTCAAGCGCGCCGACATCCAGATCGATCGCAAGATCCTCGCGGACCTGGCGGTGCGTGACAGCGCGACCTTCGGTCGTATCGCCGAGGCGGCGAAGGGCGCGTAGCGACACACCCGCGACCCCGGAACCGCCAGAACCCTCGATCGCGCGACGGTCGGGGGTTCATGATTCAGCCGACCACGGAAACCAAGGAGCACGGTGGACCTCGCCGACCTGACCCGCGATCTTGAGGCGCTGCGAGTCGACGCGCTCGCGTCGATCGAGGCCGCGAGCGACGCCGCCGCACTCGACGCGATCGAGCTCGATGTCCTCGGGAAGAAGGGCCGACTGACCGCCGTCCTGCGCGGGATCGGCGCTCTCCCCGCCGAGGATCGACCGAAGGTCGGCGCGATCGCCAATACCGTGCGGCAGGCTGTCGAGGCTGCCCTGGCCGAGCGCGGCACTGCGCTGCGTGGCAGCGAGCTCGAAGCGCGCCTCCGCGCCGAGGCAGTCGACGTCACGACGCCTGGCCGCCCCATCCGTCGCGGGACGCTGCATCCCAGCATCGAATCGATGCGCCAGATCGCTGAGATCTTCGGGCAATTCGGGTTCGTCCCGTACGAAAGCCCCGAGATCGAGGACGACATCACCAATTTCCAGATGCTCAATATCCCGCCCGATCACCCGGCGCGCGACCTCTGGGACACGCTCTATGTCGACGTCGAGGGGCGGCTCCTGCGCACCCACACGTCGCCCGGCCAGATCCGCGTCATGGAGACCGAGAAGCCGCCGATCCGTGCCCTGCTCCCCGGCCGCTGTTTCCGCTACGAGGCGATCGACGCCAGCCACGGCTCGGAGTTCTTCCAGGTCGAGGGCCTCATGATCGACGAAGGCACGACGATGGCCGACCTCAAGGGCCTGCTCGACCAGTTCGCCAAGGCCATGTACGGCGCCGACAAGAAGACCCGCTTCCGCCCGGGCTACTACCCGTTCACCGAGCCGTCGGTCGCGTTCGACGTCGAGTGCCTGGTCTGCGGCGGCGTCGGCTGCCCCGCGTGTGGTCGAAGTGGCTGGATGACCATCCTCGGGGCCGGCATGGTCCATCCGGTCGTCCTGCAGTACGGCGGCCTCGACCCGGAGCGCTACCAGGGCTTCGCCTTCGGGATGGGACCGGAGCGGATCTAGATGCTCAAGCACGGCATCACCGACCTCCGACTGTTCCTCGAGAACGACCTCCGCTTCCTCGAGCAGTTCCGATGAGGTACGCGTCGTGAGGGTGCCGCTGTCATGGCTGCGCGACTACGTCGACATCCAGCTCACCCCGGAACAGCTCGCGGAGCGGTTGACCCTGCTCGGCATGGAGGTGAAGGGCGTCGAACGGTGGGGGAGCGACTGGCAGAACGTGGTCGTCGGGGAGCTGCTGGCCGTCGAGAAGCACCCCAACGCCGACCGCCTCTCGCTGACCCGCGTCACGACCGGTGATGGGCAGACGCTGGAGATCGTGTGCGGCGCGACCAACATCGCCGCCGGCCAGCGCGTGCCGGTCGCCTTGCCGGGCGCCGTCCTGCCGGGCGGCCGAAGCATCGAGCGCACGGAAAAGATGGGCGTCGTCTCGAACGGGATGCTCTGCTCCGGCGACGAGCTGAACCTGACCTCGGATGCCGACGGGATCCTCATCCTGCCGCCGGAGACGCCGCTCGGGGTCGCGCTCACGGAGCTGTACGGGGACGTCGTCCTCGACGTCGATGTCAAACCCAACCGGGGAGATGCGCTGAGCCTGGTCGGTCTCGCCCGTGAGGTCTCGGCGGTGACCGGTGCGCCGGTCCGTTTCCCCGACACCGATCCGGTCGAGACGGGGCCGCCCATCGCCGAGAAGCTGCGAGTCGACGTCGAGGAGTCGGCGTTGTGCACGCGCTTCGTCGGCCGCTGGGTCGGCGACGTGACCGTCAAGCCGTCGCCGGACACCGTCCAGATGCGTTTGCTGGCGGCGGGCCAGCGCCCGGTCAGCAACGTCGTCGATGTGAGCAACTACGTGATGCTGGAGCTCGGCAAGCCCATCCACACGTTCGATGCCGCCGCCGTGCACGACGGACGGATCGTCGTGCGCCTCGCTCGCGAGGGCGAGCGACTCGAGACGCTCGACCACGTCGATCGCGAGCTCGCGCCGGAGACCCTGATCATCGCCGACCCGAACGGCCCGATCGGCATCGCAGGTGTCATGGGCGGCGCCGACTCGGAGATCGGGCCAGAGACCAAGGACGTCGTCGTCGAGTCGGCGATCTTCGATCCCATCAGCATCCGGCGGACCGCGTTCCGATACGCACTCCGTTCCGAGGCGAGCCTCCGGTTCGAGAAGGGACAGGAGCACCGCCTCGCCAAGCTCGGCGCGGATCGTACGGCGCGCCTCATCACGGAATGGGGCGGCGGCACGGTGGCGGCCGGGGCGGTCGACACCAACCCGACCGAGCCGGCGGCGACCCGCGTCGCATTCCGCCCGTCACGCGTCGACCGGCTGCTGGGGACCGGGTCCTCGGCGACGGAGCAGGCAGCGATCCTCGAGCGCGTGGGCGTCACGACGGAACCAGCACCCGCCGGTACGACCGTCCTGGTGGCGACGGCTCCGCAGCCGCTCGAGGTCCTTCCCGGCGAGACCGAGACCCTCGTCGCGACGATCCCGACGTGGCGGCGCGACCTCCAGATCGAGGCCGATATCGCGGAGGAGGTCGCGCGGGTCCGAGGCTACGACACGGTCCCGGAGATCACGCCGCATACGCCGATGCCGCACTACCGACACTCGCCGCTGGAGATCCGGGACATCGTCCGGGAATCCCTGGCGGGTGTGGGTCTGTCGGAGGCTGTGACGTTCGCGCTCGTGTCGCCGGCGATGGTCGAGCGCTTCGGCCCGCTGGACGACGGGGTCGTGCCGGGGGAAGGGCAGGCCGGCGGCCGGCCCGTGACCGTGACCAACCCGCTGTCGAGCCAGCACTCCGTGATGCGCCAGAGCCTGATCGGAAGTCTTCTCGAGGTGGTCTCGACCAACGCCCGCCTGGGGAGTCCGGACGTCGCGGTCTTCGAGGTGGGCAAGGGCTATGGCGCGACCGACGACGGTGACACCCACGAGTGGTGGCGGCTGGGGCTGGCGTTGACGGGCGCGGCGGAGATCGCGACCTGGGACCGCCCGGCTCGGTCGTTCGATCTCGATGACGCGAAGGGTGTCATCGAGCTCATCGCGCAGCGTCTGGGCTACGCGCGACCGACGTACGCGCGCCTGACCGACGACCCGAACCTGCATCCGGGGCGCGCCGCTCGAGTCAGCGCTGAGGGCCAGATCGCCGGTCGCGTCGGCGAGGTCCATCCGAGCGTCGTCGAGGGGCTCGAGCTCCGGGTCGGGCGGGTGATCGTCGCCGAGATCGCGGTCGCCGGGCTCTCCGGCGGCCAGCCATCGACGCCACGGGTCATGGCGCCGTCCCGACATCCGCTGGTCGACCGCGACCTGGCGGTCATCGTCACCGCATCGGCCGCGGCAGCTGACGTCGAGGCATCGATCCGGCGGCACGCGGGCCCGCTGCTCCGGTCGGTCACGCTGTTCGACATCTATCGCGGCCGTCCGCTCGGCGACGACGAGAAGAGCCTCGCCTATCGACTGGCGTTCGGCGCCGACGACCGCACGCTGGTCGAGGACGAGGTCGACGAGGCCATCGACGCCGTCACGACTGGCCTCGCGAGCGACGTCGAGGGCCATCTGCGGACCTAGCGGGCCTAGCCCGAAAGTACCGGCGAGCCCACGCGTCGAAGCCGGTTGCGACCGTGAAGAAGCCGCTGCTACCCTTGCGCGGCTTCGGGCCGGGGGGTCCCGCGTACCGTCACCCAAGGAGGTTCGGTGGATCTCGGGGTACTCGCCGGTGTCCAACTCGCCGACTGGATCATCCTCATCTACTTCCTCGCGTTCTTCGTGCTGGGCTTCGCCCAGGGCACGATCCGGCGCCTGATCGGCATCGCATCGATCCTGTTCTCCTTCCTGTTCGCGGCCAATGTCGCCGCGCCGCTCGGGGATTTCCTCAAGGCGAACTGGGTCGACCAGAACCCGGAATACAGCTACATGGTCGGGTTCCTCACGATCTTCGTGGCGGCGTCGCTGGCGTTCGCGATCGTCGTCCAGGGCTTCTATCGGCCGCAGCCCTTGTTCGAGAAGGCCCGCTTCGTCGACGAGATCATCGGCGGCATCCTCGGCCTCGTGCAGGCCGGCATCGTCCTCGGCGCGTTCGTCGTCATCCTCGACTCGTACTACCGCCTGACGGGCCTCACGCCGCGCGACGCCGAGCTCGGCTTCCTCCGGGACCTGTGGAGCTTCCTCGATCAGTCGCAGATCGTCGGCGTCTTCCGCGACTCGATCATCCCGGCGTTCTTCACGCTTGTGGGTCTGTTCATCCCGAACAAGCTCCGCTCGATGTACCCGGGCGGCGCCGCCTGAGCGTCCTCGACCGGGAACGCCTCGCGGGACCGTCGCCAGATGTCGCCCGCGAGCTGCTGGGGGCGCGGCTGGTCCGCGATGACGACACGGGCCAGCGGATCGCGCGGATCGTCGAAGCCGAGGCGTATGGCGGGCCGGACGATCGCGCGTCGCACGCCCGCTTCCGGAGTACCGACCGCAACAAGGTGATGGCCGGACCGCCCGGGATCGCCTACGTGTACCTTGTCTACGGGATGTACGACTGTCTGAACGTGGTCACGGGGCCCGAGGGCGCGCCGTCGGCCGTGCTGATCCGGGCCGTGCAGCCGCTGAGCGGTCTTACCGAGATGCGCCGGGATCGGCTGGTCGTCGAGGGGCGGCGGAAGGCCGTTCGCTCGCCCGGCGGACTGACCGCGGCCCGCGCCCGGCTCGCTCGCACCCCCGTCCACCGGCTGGCAAGCGGGCCTGGGCTGGTCGCCGCCGCGTTCGGGATCGATACGAGCTGGACAGGTCGCGATCTGTGCGACGCCGCCTCGCCACTCCGTCTCGAGCGGGATGCCGCCGATCCACTCGACGTCGTCCCCGATGAGCGCGTCTTGGCCGGTGCCCGCGTGGGCGTCGCCTACGCCGGTGACGAGTGGGCATCGCGGCCGTGGCGGTTCGCGGTCGCCGGCGACCCGTCCGTCTCGGGCCCGCGCCCCCGCTGACGGCGGGTCGGCGTGGACGCTCGCTCCCAGGTCCTCCTCGAGTTCCCGCTCATCCGCGCCCGACTCGCCGAAGCCACTTCGTTCCCGCCGTCGCGTCGACTGGCCGAAGCCCTCGAGCCCTCGTCCGA
>DATHTG010000189.1:0-2775 GCA_035463515.1 Candidatus Limnocylindrales bacterium | reverse complement strand
CGGTCAGGCGGCTGGCGGGACTACGTCGCCGGGACGGCATGGGCGATGATCGAGGCGGGGCTGCCGGTCGGGGGGTTCCGAGGGCTCCTCGCGTCGGACCTGCCGCAGGGGGCGGGCTTGTCGAGCTCCGCGGCCCTCGAGCTCGCGTCTGCCCTGGCGCTTTCTGGTGGCGATGACGTGGCGGTCGACCGGTTGACGCTTGCCCGGATCGCCCAGCGCGCCGAGAACGAGTACGTCGGCGTGCAGTGCGGGCTGATGGACCAGTTCGCATCGGCGAACGGCGTCGCGGGCGCCGCGCTACTGCTCGACTGCCGCTCGCTCACGTCCCGCGCGATCCCGCTCCAGCTCGACGACGTGGCGCTCGTCGTCATCCACTCCGGTTCGGAGCGGCGGCTCGAGGCGTCCGCGTACAACGAGCGGCGGGCACAGTGCGATGCCGCGGTCGCGGTGATCGCGAAGGAGCGCGACGGCATCCGCTCCCTCCGTGACGTGACCGCGGCCATGCTCACCGAGATCGACAAGAGTCTCGACGCTGTCCTTGCGAGGCGAGCCCGGCACGTCGTCGAGGAGAACGCCCGCGTCCTGGAGGCAGCTGACGCCTTCGAGGCCGGCGACCATTCGACGGTCGGGCGCCTGCTCGGCGAAAGCCACGCGTCATTGCGCGACCTGTACGAGGTGAGCAGCCCCGAGCTCGACGCACTGGTCGAGATCGCCGGCGCCGTACCGGGGGTCTTCGGGTCGCGTCTCACGGGCGCGGGCTTCGGGGGATGTACCGTCACGCTGGTGCGACGCGAGGCGATCCCCGAGCTCACGGCCGTCGTGGAAGAGCGCTATCCGGCACGGACCGGTCTCATGTCGAGGCTCTTCGAGGTGACGCCATCAGCGGGGGCGGGTCGGGTGGATGGCTGGCGCTGACCGGACGGCCCTTTTCGGGGACCCCCATCGTCGCTGGGACCCGCTGCGCGGCGACTGGGTCCTCGTCTCTCCGGGGCGTTCGGATCGACCGTGGCAGGGACGCGTCGAGTCAGCGCCCCACGACGCACGCCCACCCTACGACCCGAGTTGCTACCTGTGCCCTGGCAACGTCCGTGCCAGCGGCCAACGCAACCCGTCGTATGACCACACCTTCGTCTTCACGAACGACTTCGCGGCGCTCCGACCCGAGACGTCGGACGGCGCGTGGACCGACGGCGATGGGCTGCTTCGCGCCGAGGGCGAGCGTGGCACGAGTCGCGTGGTGTGCTTCTCGCCGAGGCACGACCTGTCGCTCGGCGACATGGACGTCGGCGATGTCCGGCGCGTCATCGAGAGGTGGGCAGACGAAACGGCCGCGCTCGGTTCCGAGTGGCGGTGGGTGCAGGTGTTCGAGAACCGAGGCGAGGGGATGGGTGCGTCGAACCCGCATCCCCACGGCCAGGTCTGGGCGGGGTCGGCGCTCCCGGGCGAGCCGGCCCGGGAGGACGGCACGCAGCGTGAGCATCTCGCCCGGACCGGAAGGCGCCTCCTGGTCGACATCGCCGAGCTCGAGTCCGATGGTCCGCGCGTCGTGGACGCGACGGGCGAGTGGCTCGTCATCGTCCCGTTCTGGGCCGTCTGGCCGTTCGAGACGCTGATCCTCCCGCGCCGGACGGTCGCTCGGATGTCGGATCTCGACCACGCCGCGCGCGACGACCTCGCCGCCATCCTTGGTCGCCTCGTCCGCCGCTACGACGCGTTGTTCGGCGTCCCGTTCCCGTACTCGATGGGCTGGCACGGCGCACCCTTCGGTGTCGATGCCGCGGTCGAGGCGTGGCAGCTCCACGCCCATGTCTATCCGCCGCTCCTGCGGTCCGCAACGGTGCGCAAGTTCATGGTCGGCTACGAGCTGCTTGCCGAGCCCCAGCGCGACATCCTCCCCGAAGATGCGGCCGCACGGCTCCGGGGGGTGCTGACATGAGCTCGCTGACTGCCGCCCCTGTCGGGCGCGACCCGGAGCTCGCGACCATCCCGCAGTTCCTCGACGCGATCCGCGACCGATTCGGTGTGCTGCTGTTCTCCGGCCCTGCGGGCATCGGCAAGACGACGTTGTGGGAGGCGGCCGTCGCAGAGGCGCGCGGTCGCGGGTACCGCGTCGTCATCTCGCGCCCGACCGAGGTCGAGACCGCTCTTGCGTTCGCGGCGCTGAACGACCTGTTCGCGGACCTTGTGGACGACGGGCTGGGCGACCTGCCGGAGCCGCAGCGGATCGCGCTGGAGGCGGCCCTTCTGCGTGTCTCGGTAGCTGACCCGCCGGAAGCCCTCGCGGTGTCGGTCGCCGCGCGGCACGTCATCCGTCGTGCTGCCGCCGAGCGTCCCCTCGTCCTTGCCATCGACGACGTCCAGTGGCTCGACGAGCCGTCCACGCGCGTCCTCGATTTCGTCCTTCGGCGCCTGGACGACGAGCGGGTCGGTGTCATCGCCAGCCGGCGCACGACCGACGACTTCGACCTGCCGGCACTCGTCCCCGGCGCCGCCGCGGAGCGTGTCACCGTCGTCGACGTCCTCCCGCTCTCGATCGACGCCGTCGATCGGCTCCTCCGATCGCGCCTCGGGGTCGAGCTCGCGCGGCCGGTCCTCGTGCGGCTGCACGCCGTCTCCGGTGGCAACCCGTTCTATGCCCTCGAGCTGGGTCGATCGCTCGCACGCGGCGCACGGGCGGACTCCGAGGCGCTGGCGGTCCCGCCGAGCCTGGACGCGCTGGTGGCCGACCGGCTCGCGGGGCTTGACGCCGACGCCGAGGCAGCCGTCCTGATCGCG
>DATHTG010000188.1:0-1704 GCA_035463515.1 Candidatus Limnocylindrales bacterium | reverse complement strand
CTCGAGCGGCGCACGTGGCGCCGCCGGCCCGGTCGGGACGACGTCGAGCACGGGCAACGCGCGGTTGAGAGGGCGAAGCTGGGTCATGGGAGCGCCAATGGTACGCCGAACCCGGGCCCGGACCCGTTATCCTCGGCGGCGATGGAACTCCTGACGAACCCCGAGACGTGGGTTGCCCTGATCACCCTGACGGTGCTCGAGATCGTCCTCGGCATCGACAACGTCATCTTCATCTCGATCCTCGTCCAGCGGCTGCCCGCCGAGGTGCGCGACCGCGCGCGAATCATCGGGCTCGGCCTGGCGATGGGGATGCGGATCCTGTTGCTGCTGACGATCTCCTGGATCATCGGCCTGACCGCGCCGGCGTTCACGCTCGGCCGCGAGTTCAGCTGGCGTGACCTGATCCTCATCGGCGGCGGCCTCTTCCTGCTCTGGAAGGCGACGACCGAGATCCACGAATCGCTCGAGGGCGAGGAGGCGCGCACGGGCCAGCCGGGTCCGGTGGCCTCGTTCGGGGCGGTGCTCGTCCAGATCGTCCTGCTCGACATCGTCTTCTCGCTCGACTCGGTCCTGACCGCGGTGGGCCTCGTCAAGGAGGTCCCGGTGATGATCGCGGCGGTCGTCATCGCGGTCGGCGTGATGCTGTTCGCCTCCGGCCCGCTGGCGAAGTTCGTCCACGACCACCCGTCGGTGAAGATCCTCGCCCTGTCGTTCCTGCTGCTCATCGGCGTCACGCTGGTGGCCGATGGCTTCGGCGTCCACGTCGACAAGGCGTACATCTACGCGGCGATGGGCTTCTCGGTGTTCGTCGAGGGCCTCAACCTCCGGCGCCGGCGCAAGCGCCACGCGGTCGAGCTCAATCCGACCTTCGTGAAGGAGGCCGCGGGACCCGACGCACCGGCGACGCCCGCTACGCCCGCCTGACGATCGCCGCCGCGAGGCGCGTCACCGCGTCGGGCGGGACCCACAGCCGGGCGTGCGACTCCGCGTACGAGCCGGTGTCGCCGTGGTAGTCGGAGCCACCGGTCGGCAGGAGCCCGAGCGTGCGCGCCACGATCGCCATCGCCTCGGTCATGGGCCGGTCGAAGGAGCGGTAGTGGACCTCCAGCCCGCGCAGGCCGACGTCGACCAGCTCGCGGACGATGTCCGGTCGCTCGACGCCCTCGCGGAAGTGGGCCAGCGCGGCGACCCCGCCGGCCGCCCGGATCGCGGCGATCGCCTCCACCGGTCCGAGGCCGATCCGTGGCACGTAGGCCGGGCAGCCCCGCCCGACGAGTCGCTGGAAGGCATCCTCGACGCTTGCGGCGTGACCCGCGGCCACCAGGGCGCGCGCGATCGTCGGCCGTCCGAGGGCATCGTCGTCACGCAGGTCGAACCGGGCCAGCTGGGCGTCGATCGCCAGCCCGAGCTCGCGCAGGCGGACCACGGTCCGATCGAAGCGCTCGCGGCGAAGGCCGCGTTGGGCAACCAGGGCGTCCTCGAACCCCTCGTCGTCGAGGTCCATCCCGAAGCCGAGGATGTGGAGCTCGCTCTCCCACAGGTCGTCGCGATCGACGACGGCGTTGATCTCGACACCCGGGATCAGCTCGAGGCCGGGTGGCACGAGCCCGGCGGCGATCACGTCGCGGCAGCCGGCAAGCGTGTCGTGGTCGGTCAGGGCGAGCCAGCGGACGCCGGCGCGCGCGGCCGCGCTGAGCAGCGCCG
>DATHTG010000187.1:0-6462 GCA_035463515.1 Candidatus Limnocylindrales bacterium | reverse complement strand
GACCTGGTAGCGACCCTCGAGCGGACCAGGGACCTGCTGCGCGCCGTAGAGCAGCGTGCCGTCCGGCGAGAGCGCGTCGAAGTCGAACGCGCCGGACAGCTCGATGATGCGCGGCTCGTTTCCCAGGGCCAGTCGGCCGTCGACGACGGCGAAGCGGCTCGTCGTCCGGTCGGCGCCAGCGGCACCGTACGGGGCGTCTGCCTCGACGAGCACGATCGTCGACCCGTCCGTCGACACGCCGACCGGGACAGGGTCGAGGCCGACCGTCGGCAGGCGCCATCGACCGTCGATCTCCCGCGACCAGCCGTCGAACCCGGGCTGGACGACGAGGTGCTCGACGGTCGTCGTCGCCTCGGACGGCGTCGCGGTGATGACCGTGCCCCACGTCGTGCTCGGGGCACCCATCGGCAGCTCGTAGATGTCCTCGAGTGTGCTATCGAGGATGACGCGGATGTCGGGATCTCCCTGCTTGCTGACGATCAGCCACGCGTCGCCGGCGGACGCTGACGCCGATGCGCTCGGTGTCGCTCCCCGTGCGGATGATGGGGACGCAGGCCCTGCCGTCCGCGATGTGGCGGGCGTCGAACAGGCAGCCACAAGGATCGCGATGAGGATCGTGGCAAGGATCCGAAGGGGCGACATCAGATCGAGCTCCGGTCAGTGGTCCATTCGCCCCTCCTACACCTCGGAGCGAGGCGCGGTTCCCGCTACCCGATCGACTCGGCGATCTCGATCGTCGCGTCGCGTCCGAGGGCGCTCTCGATCCGATAGGTGGCGGTGCCGTCGTTCCAGATCAGGGCATCGCCGACCCACCGCCGGGTGTCCTCGACGAAGTTGCCGTCCGACGTCGTGTAGAAGAAGAAGTGCGGCTCGCCTGAGATCCAGTAGCCGTCATGACCTGCGACCTTCACCCGTTCGATCGACGTCCCAGTGTTGATCATCTTTTCGTAGTACTCGCGGTCGTCCGCGCCGTCGAACCGCATCAGGACGAGGCCGACGCCACGTTCGGTCGTCTCGGGAAGGTCGTCGCTCGCCTTCCAGACGTACCCGACTTGATCGCCCTTGGCCCGGTCGATCCAGACGCTGGCCGGTGGACCCAGACGCTCGTCGGCCGGCAGGCGGACCGCCACGCCGATCGTCGGCTCCACGTCGTCGAGCGTGACCTGGCGCCCGAGGTTCAGGCGCATCCCGGTGATCGGCGGCAGCGTCGGACTCGGGGTCGGTGACCGGCTCCCGGTTGCCGTCGGCGTCGGGGAGGGGAGGACCGACGCGGGCGGCTCGCCGAGCGTGATGCGCAGCCCAGGCAAACCGAGGCCGACCGCCCCGGCCACGATCGCCAGCGCCAGGAGCGCCGCGATCGCAAGCACGAGCGACCGACGCATCGGACGGCCGCGCAGCGTCCACCAACGACGCGGAGACCTGCGCCCTTCACCGGCGACCAGCCGCGCGCGCACCCTCGTGGCGATATCGGGACCGGCGGTCGTGCCGTCCGCGGTCGTCGGGGCTGCCGCGGGCCAGTCGATCTCGCCCGCGAGCGCGCGCAGCGCCGCCTCGAGGCTGTCGTCTCGAGCCATCGATCGGTCCGTCATCGGTCGGCCCCCAGGCCGTCACTGCCGAGCGCCTCGCGCAGCCGGCCGAGAGCCCTGGATGTCCGGGACTTCACGGTCCCACGAGGGATGCCGAGCGTCTCGGCGGTCTCGGCCTCGCTGAGGTCCAGCAGGAAGCGCGCGCCGAGGACCTCGCGGTCGTCGTCGCGCAACGTCGCGAGCGCAGCAAGGAGCTCGGACCGCTGCTCGGCGGCCATCACGATCTGTTCAGGACCTGGTGCGGTCCGGGCCGGCGCCATCGCGTCGGCGGCGCGGAGGGCCAGTCCGTGACGGCGACCTGCCGAGCGACGGCGGTTGCGCGCCTCGTTCGCGACGATGCGCAGGAGCCACGGGCGGATCGGCGACCCCTCGCGAAAGCGGGGGAGCGCATCGAACGCTTTGATGAAGGCTTCCTGGACCGCATCGTCGGCATCGGTCTCCGGGCAGATGAGGTGCGCGGTCCGCACGGCCACGTCCTGATAGCGGCGGACGATGGCCTCGTACGCCGCGACGTCGCCAGCGCGGGCACGCGCGATCAGTTCGGTGTCTTCGATGTGGACGGCCCTCCACGACAACCGTACTCGTACACCGGCCGCCACCGGCGGGTTCCCGAGGGGCTACGATCGGCGGCGTGACCGATCAGCCCCGCTCCGGTGGCCGCGTCTTCCGGCGCTCGCTTCTCGCGGATCCGCCGGTCGCCGTCGAGTCGAGCGGCGCGACGATCCGCGACGCCGAAGGGAAGACGTACATCGATGCGGCGGGTGGCGCGATCGTCGTCAATGTCGGCCACGGTCGCGCGTCGATCGGCGACATCATGGCCGATCAGGTGCGTCGACTGGCGTACGCCCATGGCTCGGCGTTCACGACCGAGCCGCTCGAGACGTACGCCGTCGCCGTCGGCGAGGTGCTACCGGTCGACGACCCGGCGATCTACCCGGTGTCGGGCGGGTCGGAGGCGATCGAGACCGCCCTGAAGCTGGCGCGCATCTATCACCTGTCCCGTGGGGAGCCCGACCGCGAGATCCTCATCTCGAGGTACGGCAGCTACCACGGAAATACGCTCGGTGCGCTCGACGCGGGCGGTCGACCTGCGCTTCGCGCCCCGTACGAGCCGTGGCTGGGGCGGTTCCGGCACGTTTCGGCCGCGTACCCGTATCGTGCCGGCGAGGCCGCAGCCCGTGCGCTCGGCGACGGTGCGGCGCTCGCCGCAGAGCTCGACCGCGCGATCCGCGAGGCCGGACCGGGACGGGTCGCCGCGTTCCTCGCCGAACCGATCGTCGGCGCGACGCTCGGCGCCGTCGTCCCACCCGACGACTACTGGCCAGCGATCGCGGAGGTCTGCGCTCGGCATGGCGTGCTGCTCATCGCCGACGAAGTGATGACCGGGTTCGGGCGCACCGGGCGCTGGTTCGGGCTCGACCACTGGGGCGTTCGGCCGGACATCCTCGTCGCTGCCAAGGGCACGACCGGCGGTTACTGGCCGTTCGCGTTCGCCGCGGCGAGCGGCGACGTCTACGAGACCGTGACCGCGCCGGGCAAGGGCTTCGTCCACGGGTTCACGCACTCGCACTCCGTGCTCGGTGCGACCGTCGCAGGCGAGGTGCTGCGCATCCTGCAGGAGGAGAGCCTGGTCGAGTCGAGCGCCGCAAAGGGCGTCCGGCTGATGACCCTGCTCACCGGCGCACTCGAGGAGCACCCGGCGGTCGGTGAGATCCGCGGCCGCGGACTGATGATCGGTATCGAGTTCGTGGAAGACCGGTCGACCCGGCGCGCCTTCCCACGCGCGGCGCGCATCGCCGAGAACGTGCTGGCTGCCGCTCGGGAGCGCGGGGTGCTGGTCTACATGGGGACCGGCAACGCCGACGGCGTCGACGGCGACACGATCCTTCTCGGACCTCCGTTCGTCATCACCGACGACGAGATGCAGCGGGTGGCCGAGGTCCTGGCCGAGGCCGTCGAGGCAGCGACGACTTCTTCGGCCGCGTCGGTCGAGTAGGCCCGGACTAGAGGATCCGTCTTCCGCGGCGCTCGGGACCGAGCAATCCGCCGAAGACGAGGATGACGCCTGCCACCACGAGCGCGATCGGCACGATGAGACCACCGACCTGGGGCTGGATCAGGTTGACGGCACCGATGACGGTCAGCAGCCCGCCGAACCACGCCTGCCAGCCGAGCCCGCCGCCGCCCATCAGCCGGACGACGGCGATGAACAGGAATGCGATGCCGAGGCACAGCGTCCCGAGGCCTTCGCGGCTGAGACCCACGTTCGTCAGCGCCGACGGGATCGCGAGCGCCGTGATGATCGCACCGGCATACAGGGATCCGGTCCCGCGGGTGAGCGCCCAGCGGATGAGGAACGCGAGCCCGACCGCCAGGACCAGCAGCGACCCGAGCGACTGCGACTGCGGATAGAGCTGCTGGATCAGCAGCAGTCCGCCGAAGACCAACAGGAACACGCCGATCCACGGCAGACCCGGCCGGCGCTCCTGCCCACGACCCCACGTGCCGGTGCCCCACTCCCAGGTGTAGACGCGGCCGTCCGGGTCCGAGCCGGCGCGCCCGCCGCTGTCGGGGCCCAGTCGCGTCACCTGGTCCGGTCGTTCGTCCACGTCACGTGCCAGCGTACCCCGCCGTTCCCGGCGCGGGCGCCACGGTCGTCGGCGTCGCCGGTTCGTCGTCGACGTGGCTGAACCCGAGCCGGTCGGCGAATCGGCCGAGCGGCCCCGGCGCCCACCAATTCCAGCGGCCCATCAACCGCATGGTGGCCGGAACGAGCAGCACCCGGACGATCGTCGCGTCGATGAGGACGGCGATCGCCATCCCGACGCCGATGCTCTTGATGGTGATCGACTCGGCCAGCGCAAACGCGGAGAAGACCGTGACCATGATCAGCGCCGCACCCGTGATGACGCCCGCGGTCTTGGCCAGCCCCTCGGCGACCGATTCGGTGTTGTCGCCGGTCCGGCGATACGCCTCCTGGATCCGCGACAGCAGGAGGACTTCGTAGTCCATGGACAGCCCGAACAGGACACTGAACATGATGATGGGGTTGCCGGCGATGGTGAAGCCCGGCGTCGTGAAGCCGAGGATGTCCGCGAAGTTGCCGTCCTGGAAGATGAACACCAGGGCGCCGAACGACGCCGTGATCGAAAGCAGCGTCATGATCACGGCCTTGATCGGGATCACGACCGACCCGAACAGCAGGAACAGGATCAGCGCACTCGCGCCGAGCGTGAGGGCGATCGCCCACGGGATCGTGTCCGACTGGCTCTCCATGAAGTCGCGCCCGTCCGCCGCCAGGCCGCCGACCTGGGTGGTGACACCATCGACCTCGACGTCACGGACCGTCGGGACGACGGCTGTGCCGTCCGGAGACAGGGGCGACAACGGGCTGATCGCGTCGAGTCGGACCGTCGAGCCGCGGATGTAGGCGTCCTCGAGCCGATCGAGCCCCGCCGCCATCTCGGGCGGCAGGTTCTCGCGCGGCATCGTGAACAACGCAGCGATGCCCGCGGCATCGAGGTCGGCCCCGGTCTGCGGGTCCTTGATCCCCGCGAACGGTCCCTCGACGCGGTCGATGTGCTCGAGGCCATCGATCTCGGCGGACAGGTCCAGGATCCGCTGGACGTTCGCCTCGTCGGTCGGCGAGCCGAGGACCGTCGCGAGGACGACGATCGGCGAGGTCTCGCCGGCCTGGAACTGCGTGGACAGTGCCACCGACGCCTCGCGGCTCTCGATGCCTGGTGGCAGGACGGAGGCATCGGGGATGCCCTGGCTCAGCCTGAGGAACGGGGTCCCGGCGATCAGCAGGAACGCGAGCGTCGGCACGAGGACGGCGATCGGCCGGGCCATCACCCAGTGCGCCATCCGCTCCCAGCGCGATGTCCGTGCGGCGTCGGCGGCGGCCCCGACGGGACGACCCAACGCGCGGCGGACGCGGTCACGCAACCCCGCCACGCTCAGCGCGTTGACACGCGGACCGAGCATCCCCAACACCGCAGGCAGGAACGTGAGCGCGAAGAAGACCGAGGCGGCGACCGTCAGCGCGCCGCCGATGCCGAACGAGCGCAGGGCGGTCGGCTGGAAGAGCAGCAGGCCCGAGAGCCCGATCGCGACCGCGAGACCGGAGAACGTGACGGCCTTGCCGCTCGTCGCGACCGTGATCTGGACGGCGGTGCCGACGTCACGTCCGCGCCGCAGCTCCTCGCGGAATCGGCTGACCATGAACAACGAATAGTCGATCGCGAGGGCCAACCCGAGCATGGTCGCCACGTTCTGGACGTAGATCGACAGCTCCGTCACCTGTGCCGCCAGGAACACGCCGCCGAGGGTCGTGGGGATCGCCAGCGCCGCGACGAGCAGCGGAAGACCGGCAGCGAGCAAGGAGGCGAAGACGAGGATCAGGATGAGCGCCGCGAACGGGAACGAGACGGTCTCCGCCTGGATGAGCTCCTTCTCGGACTGCTCGGCCTGGTCCTGGGTCGCCGGTGCCACGCCCGTGAGCTGCAGCGTGACATCGGTCGGCGGATCGATGAGGGCTCGAAGCTCCTCCATCGCATCGACCGCCTCCTCGTCGGTGATCTCGAGCCGCACGACGACATAGGCCGACGTCCCGTCGGTGCTGATGAACCGGTCATCGCGGGTCTCGGCCCAGCCCACGGTCCCCTCGACGCGATCGTCCTCGACGAGGCGAGCCAGCGAATCGCGGATCGTTGACTGGAAGGCGTCGGACCGCGCGTCGTCGCCGGCGTCGCCGCGATAGACCGCGACGATCGAGCCTCCACCGGCGCCGAAATCCGCGGTGAGCCGCTCGGTGACGGCCGCCGACTCCGAAACGGGGTCGGTCCAGCCGCCGGCGCTCAGGGCGCCCGTGACC
>DATHTG010000186.1:0-1630 GCA_035463515.1 Candidatus Limnocylindrales bacterium | reverse complement strand
GGACGACGCCCGCCCGGGTCGGCGACGCGACGAGCCCGACGTACGACGCCTCGCGCCGGAGGGCCGACGCGAGCGCCTCCTCGTCCCACACCCCCTGGGTCGCGACCACGATGAACGGACTGGCTTCGGGCTCCGTCCTATGGAGCGCCGTGTCGGCGACGACCGTCGCGCCGGAGAACGCTGCCGGGTCGGCAACGGGATCGAAAACGGTCACCTTCCAGCCGGTCGCAGACCCGAGCGTGGCGAGTGCGCCGGCGATCGGGGTCGTTCCGGCGACCCACAGGAGCGGCGCGGGCAGATGCGGTTCCACGTAGATCTCCAGGGTTCCGCCCGAGTGACACGTCATGACCAGCTCGACAACGCCGTCGCCGCGGCGGCCCTCGGCCGGGACGTCCTTGGACAGCCGCAGCAGGCGGGGCTGCCCGTCGGTGAGCGACCGGAGCGCCTCGCGCACGACCACGGGTTGGGCACAACTGCCGCCGACCCAGCCCTCGATCGTCCCGTCGGGATGGATGATCCCGGCCGCTCCGGGCCGTGCCGAGGTCGGCCGCTGGACGGCCACGACCGTCGCCAGCGCGAACGTCCGGCGGGCCGCCTCGAGCTCGGCGGCCCGCGCGAAGATGCGTCCGGAGGTCACACGACGCCCTTCTCGTGGAGGATCGCCCAGACCTTGGGCGGCGTGATCGGGATGTCGATGTTGCGCACGCCGAGATGCCACAGGGCATCGACGACGGCATTGGCAATCGCCGGCGGCGCGCCGACCGTCGCGGATTCGCCCACGCCCTTTGCGCCGATCGGGTGATGCGGCGAAGGCGTGACGGTCTTCTCGAGCTCCCAGGCCGGGGTCTCGACCGCGGTCGGGAGCAGGTAGTCCATGAACGTGCCGGCCATGTTGTTGCCGTTCTCGTCGTACGTGATCTGCTCGTACAGCGACGGCGCGAGACCCATCGTCAGGCCGCCGTGGAGCTGCCCGTCGACGATCATCGGGTTGATGATGTTGCCGCAGTCGTCGACCGCGACGAACCGGCGGATCTTGACCTCGCCGGTCCCCTTGTCGATGTCGACGACGCAGATGTAGCTGCCGAACGGGAAGGTCAGGTTCGGCGGGTCGTAGTAGTCGACCGCCTCGAGCCCCGCCTCCATCCCCTGCGGGTGGTTCGTGTAGGCCGCGAACGCGATCTCCTGGATCGTCTTGAAGCGGTCGGGCGAGCCCTTGACCGAGAACTTGCCGTTCGTCCACTCGAGGTCGTCCTCGTTCGCCTCGAGCAGGTGCGCCGCGAGCTTGCGGGCCTTGTCGCGGATCTTGCGCGAGGCGATGGCCGTGGCGGCGCCGGCGACCGGCGTCGACCGCGAGGCGTACGTGCCGAGGCCGTACGGGGCGGTGTCGGTGTCCCCGTATTCGATCTTGATGTCGCCGACCGGGAAACCGAGCTCCTCGGCGATGATCTGGGCGAACGTCGTCTCGTGGCCCTGGCCCTGGCTCTGGACGCCGATCCGGGCGAGGACCTTGCCGGTCGGGTGGACCCGGATCTCGCACGAGTCGAACATCTTGATCCCGAGGATGTCGAAGTCGTGTGAGGGCCCGGCGCCGACGATCTCGGTGAACGAGCTGATGCCGATCCCCATGAGC
>DATHTG010000185.1:0-10291 GCA_035463515.1 Candidatus Limnocylindrales bacterium | reverse complement strand
AGCGTCAGCATCTTCTGCATCCAGTTCTCGCCGACGATGCGCTTCTGGTCCTTCACGAACGGGAGCAGGCCCCAAAAGGTGACGAACACTCGACAGCGCAGGCCGCTTGCCGCCGCGGTCGAGGACAGGATCAGGACCGGCCAGACCTTGTCGAGGTCGCCGGACCAGTTGACGATCACGAGCTCCTTGGTCTTTGCGGGGACGGAGGGTTCGGTCTCGTCAACCGGCTCCGGCCAGCCGTCGACGTCGGCGATCGCGCTGGCGATCGGGTCTGCGGCCGGCAACGTGGGCCGTTCGAGGGTCGGTGCGGTCATATCAGAAGCCTCACTTCCGGCGGAGGACGAAGCGGTACTCTCCACCGCTCTCGGATCGTTCGACGAGCTCGTTGCCCGTCGTTCGTGACCATGCCTCGAAGTCCTTGACGGAGCCCGGGTCGGTGGCGACGACCTCGATCAGGCTGCCGGACGGGATCGTCTTGATCGCCTGAGCGGTCTTGACGATCGGCATCGGACACGACAGGCCGCGCGCGTCGAGGTGATTGCTGATCGACAGGGTCATGGCTGGCCTCCTTCGGCCGCTAGATGAAGACGAGCTGGCCGTCACCGGCGCTCAGGTAGAAGGACGTGACGCCCTCGACGCCATCCACGAGTGGATCGAGTTCCGCCTCGTCGATGTGGAGGAGGTCCATGGACAAGGAGCACGCCTGGATATCGACCCCGCCCAGTTCCTTGGCCTGGCGAAGCGTGTCGGCCCAGCTCGCCTGACCGGCGGCCCGCAGACCGTCGACGGCCGCCCGTCCCTCAGGACCGGCCTCGGGCGCGAGGCCGTGGTCTCGGCCGATGCGATCCGCACGGAACGCGTCCAGCGCCCAGTACTGCAGGAAGAGGTTGACGGGCTTGCCGAGCGCTGCCGCGCCGGCAGTCAGGACGGCGGCCGCCTGCAGCTTGTCGTCAGTCCCCGAGAAGAGGACGAGGTTCAGTGGCTCTTCCATGGCTCACCTCGAGATGGGCGCGGCTGGAGTGGTGGTCGACGACGCAGCCATCCGGCCGAGTCGGGTCAGGCGTCGCTCGAGCACGGTGCGCATGACGCTGCAGGCGACCATCACGTCGGAATCGCTCAAGCGGTAGCGCACCTCGCGCCCATCCCGCTCGGCGTCGACCAGGCCGGCAGCACGCAGCACGCCGAGATGTTGCGAGACGTTGGGTTGGCTGAGGCCGATCAGCGTCGCGAGTCGACCGACCTCCAGCGGGCCCTGAGCGAGGGCATGGAGGATCTCGAGACGGCGTGGGTTCGCGAGCGTCTTGAGGACGTCGGCCTGCAGGTTCGTGATCTCATCCACGTACCTGACTATCGACATATGCGCACGTGTTGATGAGTGCCGCTCGTCGGGTTGCGCGCGAGCCGAACGTCATCGCGTCAGCGAGCCGAGAGACCTTGCTCGGACGTTCGGCCTGCCATCAGGTAGCCGCCCAGCGCGATGAGCCACGCCATCACAGGGTAGGCGATCATCCGCTCGGATCCGCCATGGCCGTACGGACCGAAGACCGCAGTGTTCCCGGAATCGCCGATGACCATCAGGACCGTATAGATCAGCCCGATAGCGCCGGCGATGAATCCGAGGGAACGGATAGGCCCGGCCACGAGGGCGGCAGTGCCCAGTCCTTCGAGGTTGTAGACCACGAACGCGACCAACGCGAAGGTCGCGTGCAGGCCGCCGGTGTCCAGCGGGAAGAGGCCGGCTCCGATCGTCCCGATCCCGGCGATGACGTACAGCCCGAGCAACCAGCGTCGCCGGTGCGAGCGGAAGAACAGATATCCCGCCGCGATGTTCAGCACGCCCATCCCGACGAGCAGGCCGTTGAACAGTAAGGCGGTCTGGTCGATGACGCCGAGGTCACTGATCGCCCCTTCCTTGAAGTCGTAGTCGGGCGCGATCGACGCGGCGAGCATCGTGACGATCAGGAACGCAGCAGCGAGGACGAAGAGAAGCACACCGGCTGATCGGAGGTCCGCCGCGGCAGCCACCTCATGTCGAGCGCGGACCCTGGCGGATCCGGTGGTCGCCAGGTTGGTCATGTCATCTCCTTCCGCGGTCGGGCACCTCGTCGCCAGCTGGCGGGAGGCGGGCCGTTCACGCCTGATGACACGACACGACGTGGTCCGAGCGACAGGGCCAGATCGCCCGTGATCCCGGTCCGTTGGATGTCAGGCCGCGGCGTCGAACGCTTGGCGCAGCCAGTCGCGGACCTCGAGATCCACGTCGTCGATGGATCGGATCTCGAGGTGATGCATCCACGTCCGCGGCGCGGGATGGGCGACTTCCTTGAAGCGTGGCGAGGGGAGTTCGCGGTCGAGGGCGATCGACAGGACGACCTCCGCGCCAGGCTTGGCGAGATACATACCCGGGAGCCACATGTACGCGAAGCCACGACGCCGCCTGAACGCGATCTGGCTCTTCGAGACGCGGACATGGACGGGGCCGAAACGCTCGACCTCGCCGCGCACGGCACGGTAGACGGCGTATGCCGCGTCGTGGCCGACGAAGAACGCCTCGGCCGTACCCGGGCCGCTCACCACGTCACCTCGGAAGGCATGGGCTTCGGGGCCGAACGGCTCTGGCGATCGGCGACGGGACCAGGGACGCTGTGTCGAGCAGGTGCGGAGGACCGTACATGACCGTCGCGACACGCCCTTCGATCGAGTTCGAGACCCCGACCGACTATAGGGACGAGATCCGAGCCCGGGTCGACCGGGTGCGTTGGCTGATCATCCCCGATCGCCGCTACTTCGCTATCGACGGGACGGATGCTCCGGGCGGTCCAGGCTTCCGAGACGCGATCGCCACGCTGTACCCCGTCGCCTACACGACGCACTTCGCCCTCAAGCGGCGCGGCATCGATGCTCCGGTCGGCGCTCTCCAGGGCCTGTTCTGGCTCGGCGGCCAGACGGCGACCGATGAGCTCGCGCCCGCGCCGCCGCCGGCGCCCGGCGGATGGCGCTGGCGGCTGCTGCTGCCCGTCCCTGACGAGGCGTCTCCCGACGAGATCGAGGCGGCGATCGCGAACGTTCGTGGCAAGAAGACGCCACCGCGTATCGACGACCTGCGGATCCTTCCATGGGGGGAGGGCACGGTCGCCCAGATCATGCATGTCGGGCCGTATGTGGACGAGCCGACGACCATCGCTCGGCTTCACGCCGCCGTCGTCGAAGCGGGTCTGCGGTTGCGCGGCATCCATCACGAGATCTACATCGGCGATCCCAGCCGCACAGCTCCGCAACGACTCAAGACACTCCTGCGCCAGGGGGTCGGGAGCGGGTCGTTGGAGACGCCCCAGGGCGCGTGACGCGCAGAAAGGATGACGAGATGAAGACGTGGACCGCGCGGAGTCATTTCGACGCGCCGATCGAGCGCGTCTTCGACCTCACGACCGATCCCCGGCATATGCGAGAGATGTTCCCATCGATCGAAGCGATCTCAGATGTCCGCGGCAGCGGCGACGCCGCGGGCGATTCATTCCGGTTCCGGGACCGACTGCTGGGCCGAACGATGACGGGGACGACGGTCGTCACTGCCGCGCTCCGACCGACGCTCCAGACGACGGAAACGACCTACGCGGACGGCACGCGCCTGACCTGGACGATGCGGTTCCGCGAGGCGCGAGGTGGGACCGACGTCCACAACGAGGTCATCTACGAGCCACCCTCGGGTGCGCTCAACCGGCTCCGCGCGAACCTTGGCGGGCTGTTCGTCGAGCGCCGATTACGTCGGAGCGCGAAGTTGTTCGATCAGATGCTCGCTCGCCCGAGCGGGTGAAGACATCTCGCGCCCGCCGTCGACGTGAGTGGTGGCTGAGAGCCTGTCGCCGATGGGGCGGCTCGGTCGACGAAACTGCTGAAGTCGGTCAGGGAACGGACCACCGGCCCTGTACGTCGATCAGGCCGTCGGCACGTGACCCCCGGCGACCGCCGGGTCGCGCATCTGCATCAGCGACACGCCGACCCCGTATGTCAGGAACGCGCCCTCGGGAGCGAGCTCGAGCATGCAGATCGGCGATCCATCGGTCTCCGGCAGGAGGCGGCGGAGCTCCTTCGGGAGCGACGAACGCGTCATTGATCCGGCGGCGTGGACCGTCACGCGGGCGTGGAAGCTGATCGTCGCCGGCGGGATCGGGAACAGCATGGCGAGGAGGCCGCCCCGCGGCACCGGCACGGTCACGGACACCTGGTCGCCCGTCTGCAGCGCGCGCGCCTTCCAGCTGTCAGGAGCCACGGCGACGTAGAGACGATGCCCGACCATGGCGTAGACGACGCCGCTCGATCGAGGCTCACCCTCGTCGTTCACGTGGGCGATCACGGCGAACGACCGCTTTGCCAGATCGCGCCAGACCTCGTTCGCAAGATCCGGATGTGTGGGTCGAGCAGGCATGATGGTCACCTCGAGTTCGTTACGCATCGTTGCCAGCCTGGCCTCCCTGATCGACGGTGACTAGAGCCATCGGTCGACGGACTGGCGGGTCATCCTGCCCCCCTCCGATCGACCCGGCTGTGCAAACGGCAGCCACGCGGGGGCCGCGGCCGCGTATGCGGTCCACGCGTCGCCGAACGTTCGCGCGAGGAGCGCGTCTTCGCGTCTCGCGCGGACCACCAGGACGGGCAGTTGCATCACGAACCACAAGGTCGACCAGGTCCGGTACAGCCCCGTTGATCCGATCGCGGCGACCATCAAGCCCAGGTACATCGGGTGGCGGACGATCGCGAACGGTCCGGTCGTCACGAGACGATCGGGCGCGAGGGTCGCACCGAGCGTCGTCGACGGACGGTAGCTGGAGCCAAGCGCCAGACGGCCGTAGACCGCCAGGCTCATACCCGACAGGTACATCGCGAGCCCACCGACCAGGGCCGTCCAGCGCGCGGCGGTTCCGAGCCGGATCGGGAGAGGGCGCCACGCCGCCTTCATCGCGGCGAACCACCCGGCACCGACCAGGGGGACGCGAGTCGGCGTGAGCACGAGCCACGGCCGGCCGATCGATGCGCCGTCGCCCCGGACGGAACGGACCAGGCCAGGCAGCGCGGTCACCGCGGCGCCGGCAGCGACGACTGCTCCGAGTCGGCGGGCCGCTCGTTCGGCGTGGTCGATGCGGCTCACGTTCCGAGGGCGTGGCGAAGGGCGCCTGACAGGCCGCTCCGCCCGTCCAACTCAGCGACCAGGTCGTGGCTGAACCACGACACGCGGAGTCGGCGTCGGCGCAGTCGGCGACGCAGCGCCGCGGTGAAGAGGCCTTGCCCAGGGATGACGTTCGCCCTGACCACCCGCTCATTGAAGGCGGTCGCGTCGGTCGTGGTGGGATCGCATCGACCGAGCGCGTCGATCGCCCGATCCAGGTCGAGCGTCAGACGGACGCCGCATGATGGTGATCCGTCCACTCCGACGATGCCGACGACGTCGAATCCGGCATGTCGGTAGTCGGCAACCTCGGCGACGACGTGCGCGGCGAGTCGGTCGTATCTCCATCGGGTGTACGCGACGAATAGCCACGCGACGAGCGTTCGGAGCAGGAACGGGCGGTCGGCGTCTGCTCCGAAGCCCAGGAGCATCCGCCGCTTCAGCACCCCGCCCCAGGCTCGCTGCTCAGGACAGGCCATCTGGCAGATCCCGACACCGCTCGCCTGGACGGCATCCACGAACTCGTCGACGACTCCCGGGCGGCGGGCGCCTCCCAGGTACCGTACGTTCTCGTTCAAAAGACAGTGCGCGACGAGGATGACGCGTCCGCCCCGCGCGTCCCGGAGGTTGTGACGGGCTGCCGCCAGCCGATCGACGCGACTTCCGATCGTCGTTTCCATCCGTCTAGCCCACCCGGTTCGCCGACCCGTCAGACGGGCCGCGCTGCCAACTTCGGGATGGCGACACGCGCGTCGCTACCGTCATGTCGCCCAGCGGGATCGTCCTCGGACTCACACATCACCCGGAGGCGTTCGACGTCTCCCGTCACCTGACGCTCGAAGCGGGGGCGGAGGAAGGGTTCGAGCAATCCGGTCAGCGGGCCCAGCACGCGGACGGCGAGCTCCACGATCAGCTCGGTCGCATTTCCGTACGGCCGAACTGAGTACCTTGACGTGACCTGGATCCCTCGACCGCGGAGGTCGAACGCGATCTGCCGGCCCGGATCGTAGGCGACCACCCGACCGCGCATATCGATCGATCCCGCCTCGTCGCCCAGTCGTTCCCGGAACGCCGTCCCGACGACGTTCGGCGCCTCAGCGGTGATCTCGTAGTCGACGACATCAGGCTGCCATCGCGCCGCCCGTGCAGGGTCGGCGATCCAAGAGAACACCGCCGCTGGTGCGCGGCGGATGATGGCCGTATGACTGATACGCATCTGCGGACTCCCAACGTCGAGGACGCTTAGGCCCGATCGCCGTCAGGGACAGCGTCGTCGGGTGACGTCGAGGGGACAAGGGCCGTCGGTCATAGGGCGTCGGGCGCGTCGGCTCTGGTGCGCCGCTGCGGCGACGCGCATCGTTCGATCAGAGGTGTGAGCCATGACGACGATGTCGATCCGCGGTGTGTCCCTGTTCGTCGAGGTCATCGGAACGGGACCCCCGCTGCTGCTCATGCACGGCGGTCCGGGTGCCGACCACTGGACGATGCTGCCCTTCCGACGGCTGTCCGACCAGTTCACATTGGTGTTCTACGACCATCGGTGCAACGGGCGCTCGATCGGCCCGCCCGTGACGTCGATGACCTGGGACAATCTCACTGCCGATGCCGACGCGATCCGCGAGAGGCTCGGCTTCGAGCGCTGGGCGGTCCTCGGCCACTCGTTCGGTGGTCACGTCGCTCTCGAATACGCACTCCGCTACCCCGACCGCATGTCCGAGCTCGTCCTGCTCGACACCGGGGCGGATGCGGGCTGGGCCAGGGAGAACGCGCCGAAGGTCGCGCTCGAGCGCGGCCATGGTGAGAAGACAGCTGCGCTCGTCCGACGATGGTTCCATGGCGAGATCGAGCCCGGCGAGATGCGCAGGATCCTGATTCGGCTGGGCCCCCTGTACGACCCGCATATCAGCCTGCTCGGCGTCGCCCGGATGGTGTTCAGAGAACGGCGCTCCATCCTCAGGCCCGAGTCGTTCATCCATGCCGGCCAGACCCTGCTGAAGGATTGGACCGTCGTCGACCGGCTCGGCGAGATCACCGTCCCGACGCTGGTCATGGCAGGGCGCGAGGACTTCGTGTTCCCACCCGAGTGCCAACGTGAACTCGCGACCGGCATCCCGGGCGCCACCCTCACTCTCGTCGATGACGCCGGGCACAACCCGCACGACGAGGCGCCGGATCAGGTCATCGCTGCCGTACGTGCGTTCCTGAGGGCCGAGGTGCGCGATCCCGTCATGCCGGGGGTCGTCTCGTGAAGCTGCAAGCGAGCCACCCGCAGGTGGATCGATTCGCGTCCGGCTTGACGCTCGCCGGCCGGTGGCCGATCCAGTCGCTGGCGTGGCTGTTGGAGAGAGAAACGCCAGCCGTCCGGCACCTCGCCCTCCGCGACCTGCTCCGCCGTCCGACGGATGATCCCGAGCTGGCGCAGGCACGCGCCGACGCGATGGCCGCGGACCCGATCGCGTCGATCCTCGCTGCTCAGCATCCACAGGGCTATTGGGAGAAACCGGGACCGGGCTATGCGACCAAGTACCGCGGCACGGTCTGGCAGGTCATCTTCCTGGACCAGCTCGGCGCCGACCCGGGGGATGAACGCGTCCAGCGCGGGTGTGCCTATGTCGTCTCGCATAGTCAGGCACCGACCGGCGGCTTCGGTGCCTCGGGCCGGGTGGGAGCTTCCGAGTCCCCGCCTGCCAGTGTGATCCATTGCCTGAACGGCAACCTCCTGCGCGCTCTCATCGGGTTCGGCTGGGTGGACGACGACCGCGTTCGGCGCGCGATCGATTGGGAGGCCCGAGCGATCACGGGCGAGGGCATGTTGCGCTGGTATGCGTCCGGCACGAGCGGCCCGGGTTTCGCATGCGCGGCCAACGAGAGCCAACCATGCGCGTGGGGCGCGATCAAGGCGCTCAACGGTCTCGCGCGGATCCCGCGTGCCAAGCGGTCGCCGCTGGTCGAGCGTGCGCTGGACGTGGGAAGTGATTTCCTGCTGTCGCATGATCCGGTCGCGGCTGACTACCCGATGGGCTGGGGCAACACCCGACCCAATGGGTCGTGGTTCAAGCTCGGTTTCCCGTCCGGCTACGTGGCCGACGTTCTGCAGAACCTGGAAGTGCTATGCGAGCTCGGATTCGGGACTGACCCGCGTCTTGCCCGCGCGATCGACTGGCTGTGGGCCAAACGGGATGACGCAGGCCGCTGGCGGAATGAGTACGCATACAACGGCAAGACCTGGGTCGATATCGAGCGCCAGGGCAACCCGAGCAAGTGGGTCACGCTCCGCGCATGCCGCGTGCTGCGGTCCGCTGCCGGGACGCCACGTCAGGACGCCACCGCGGCTTTGCCGACGCGCTGACTGCCGGTGGCGCCTGGCGGATCGACCCGGGCCGATCGGACCGCTTGAGACGGGCCGGAGGTCCCTGTGTCGAGCTCGTCGCCGCGGATGAAGATGACGTCCATGGACAACCTGACACGCCCCGTGGGCGGCGCACGCCCCTCGATCGACCCCGACCATCGCGTCGACGCCATCGACGGGCTCACTCGTCGAACGTTGCTCCGCGTCGCCGGCGGTGGTCTCGTCGCGGCGGGCGTCGCCGCTTGCGCGCCAGTCGCGGTCGGCCGGCCGACATGGACGTACCCCCCGGGTGGGACGGCACCCGCTGCTTCGACTCCGACACCGGCCCCATCCGGCTCGGAAGCGCCAGCGCCGTCGGCGTCCATGAGCCATGAGCCGTCCGCTGCCCCGAGCGCCTCAGCGCCCATCATGGATCACGACGCGAACGCCCTTGCCGTCGTCAAGCGCTTCCTCGACGGCGAGGGTGCGTCGATGCCGAATCCAGGCAACCAGCCGCTCGAGCCGCGCATCGTCGACGGGGTCAAGGTGTTCGAGCTGACGATCGACGAGGTCGACCATCAGATCGATGCCGGGAAGGACGCCGTCCCGGGTCTTGGCTTCAACCGTACCTGGCCCGGCCCGCGGCTGACGGTCGTCGAGGGCGACCGCATCCGTGCCACCTTCACGAACAACATGAACGAGACGACCGGCGTCCACTTCCACGGACAACGGCTGCCCAACAACATGGACGGTGTCCCGCACGTGACGCAGGACCCGATCAAGCCCGGTGAGTCGTTCACCTACGAGTTCACGGCTAGAACGCCCGGGTCGCACATGTACCACAGCCACCACAACGCCACCGACCAGGTCGGGCGCGGGCTGTTGGGCGCATTCATCGTCGAGCCGAAGGACCCGGCTCAGCGCTACGACCGGCTCTACGGTGCGACGCAGGACATCATCTGGATCTCGAACGACGCGTTGGGCGGGTTCACGATCAACGGCCGCGGCTTCCCGGCAACGTCGCCGATCGTCGCCACGCTCGGCGAGACGATCGTGATCCGGTTCATGAACGAGGGGAACATGATGCATCCCTGGCACCTGCACGGGATGCCCATGCGGGTTGTGGCGCGGGACGGCTATCCGCTCGGATCAGCAGCGTTCACGTGCGACACGCTCGGGGTCAATCCGGGCGAGCGCTGGGACGTCGTGATCCGCTGCGAGGACCCCGGAGCGTGGGCGTTCCACTGTCACATCCTCCAGCACGCCGAGGGACCCGACGGGATGTTCGGCATGGTGACGGCGTTGGTCGTCCAGGAACAGGCGGCGGCCACCACATCAGGCTCCACGGTCGCCGCTGCGGCTCGGGCCGCCGGTTCGACGGCCTTCGCGTGCGCGATCCCGCAGCTCGGCTGAACATCCTTCGGCGCGTCCCTGACACACTCCTCGGATGCGAGTCGAGCTGACCCGCCGCGGCGACTACGCCGTTCGGGCGATGTTGGCGGTGGCAGAGCGGGCGACGACCATGCCTACGAGTGGACCGCCGACTACGCCGGCGTGTGGATGCAACTTCGTCGGTCGCGGCGCGCTCGGGCTGGTGCAGGCCGGCGACCGAGATCCTGCCAACTAGGTGCGGAGAACGCTCGGCGACAGACCTCGTCTGCCGCCGAGCATCCTGTCAATCGGCCTGGAGCCTGTGCTTCGGGTCGTGGATCCAGCCCTGGTCGGGGATGTACGTGCGACCGAACATGTGGAGATACGCGAGCCCGCGGTGCTGGGACCACAGCACGACGACAAGATCG
>DATHTG010000184.1:0-10735 GCA_035463515.1 Candidatus Limnocylindrales bacterium | reverse complement strand
GATGAAGTCCATCTGGCCGCCCACGCCGCTGTACATCCGTGGCCCGATCGAATCGGCGCAGACCTGGCCGGTCAGGTCGACCTCGAGCGCCGAGTTGATGGCGACCATCCGACGAAAGGAGCGGATGACGGCCGAGTCGTTGGTGAAGTCGACCGACCGCATCTCGACCATCGGGTTGTCATGAGCGAAGTCGTAGAGCCGCTTGGTCCCGAGCATGAAGGCGGTGACGATCTTGCCGCGGTTGCGTTCCTTCGCGTTCCCGGTCACGGCGCCAGCCTCCACGAGGTCGACGACCGAGTCGGTGAACATCTCGGTATGGATCCCGAGATCCTTCTTGTCGCGAAGGAAGAGTGCTGTTGCCGCCGGGATCGCACCGATGCCCAATTGCAGGGTCGCAGCATCGGGGATCAGGTCCGCGACGTACGCGCCGATCCGCCGCTCGACGTCGCCGATCGTGCCGATCGCGTGCTCGTACGGCGGCACATCGACCTCGACCGCAAGGTCGATGTCGTTGATGTGGATGAAGCTCTCACCGAGCGTCCGTGGCATCGACCGGTTGAACTGGACGATGACCGTCTTGGCGGCGCGCATGGCAGCGTGGATCGCTTCCACCGACGTTCCCAACGAGCAGAACCCGTGATCGTCGGGCGGCGTCGCGTTGATCAGGATGGCGTCGAGTCGGAGCGCACCGGACATGAACAAGTGCGGGACGTCGGAAAGGAACACCGGGACGTAATCGGCGCGGTCCTCCTCAACGGCCTTTCGCGCGTTCGGCCCGATGAACAGAGCGCGGTGCCGGAAATGGCGGGCCATGTCGCGCGCGAGGTGCGGTCCCGGCCCCTCGATATGGAGGTGGACGACGCTGATATCACGCAGATCCTCGGCCCGGGCGCGTTCGACGAGCGCATCGAGCAGCACCGACGGCGCGGCGGCCGCGCAGTGGACGTACACCTGGTCGCGGCTATCGATGTCCGAGACGGCCTCGGCCGCGGTCACTATGCGCATCGACGTGACTCTACCCGGCGAGCGACGGGCCAGGGCGGGATACGAGACCCTGGCCCGTCCCGGCTGCTCAGGAAGGCCGTCCGTCCTGGGCAGCCGCCACGAGCTCGGCCCCCCATCGCCGAGCCCGCTCGAGCTCACCCGCCTTGAGTGGGCCGAACTTGCCGGTGACCAGGAACTTCTGCCCCTTGGCCACCGGCCGGTAGCCGGCTCGCTCCAGCTCACGGGTGATCGTGCCGACGGCGCCGCCCGGGGAGAATCGGAATCGCGTCTCGAAGGCCGCGACCGGCGCATGGCCGGTCGGCAGGTCCTCGAGCCACGACCGCATCGACGGATGGAACGTATCCGCCGTGTTCGGCGCCCCTGTTTCGTTATAGAGACCAGCACGGATGGCGTCGGTGGCAAGCCTGAACCCGACCACAGGAGCGCCCGCGATGAGGAGGTCAGCTCCCGCGATCACGGCGGGTGTGGCCTCGTCGGTGGTCATCGCCGCCGCCTCCGGCCCGATCCCCTCGGCGATGGCCCGGGCGACCGCAGCCGTATTCCCCCAGTGTGATTCGTAGACGACGACAGCGTGCATCTCGTACCTCCACGGGTATGGTGCTCGGCCGAGCGTCATGGTCATGAGTGCCGAACGTCCCGACATCGGGGGCCGGGTGGCGATGGACGGCCCGCCGGCGTGGCCGGCGGGCCGTCAGAGCCGTCAGCGTGACGCGATCACGCCGACATCGGCCGATGGGCTGTGTAGGTGCCACCGGACACGTACCGGGTCGCCAGCTCGACGATCACGCCGACGATGAGGCCGCCGACCAGGGCAGGAACGAGCGCCAGCCCGTCCCACACCGGCCCGTAGGCCTGCGTGGCGATGATGAACTCGCTGCCGATCAGCGCGCCGATCGCGGCCGCGATCGCGTCAACGAGCCACTCATACCCCGTGCGCGCCTCACCGATGAACTGGGCGATGCCGCCGAAGAGCAGTGCTCCGGCGACGAGCAGGATCCACCCGCCGAGGCCCAAGGTGAACGCGAGTTCCACCTGACTACCTCCTTTCTCGACGCACGATCGCGTCTCTGGTAGTCATCGTGGCTCGCGGCACGGGAACGTCCCAGTGCCGGGCGTCTCGCGCACGAACCGCGTTCGGCCCTATCAGGGGGAACGCCATGCCACCGGTGGGTGCCGAACCGCCCGGGTCCGGGGCGTGTCCTACATGGGGTGCTCGGAGCGGTGCTTGGCGACGAAGGCCGCCGCCTGCGCGCGTCGCTCCAGGTTGAGTTTCGACAGGATCGAGCTCACGTAGTTCTTGACGGTCTTGTCGGACAGGAAGACCTCGGCAGCGATCTCCTTGTTGGTCTTCCCCTCTGCGACGAGCATCAGGATCTTCTGTTCCTGCGAAGTCAGCTGCGACAACTCGTCTTGATAGGTGCCCGAAGCGATCCGACGCACACGCTCCAGCACCTTCTCTGTCACTGCGGGGTCGAGGAGGGACTCGCCCCGACCGACGCTCTCCAGCGCCGCCACCAGGTCGCGGGCGCGGACTTGCTTGAGCAGGTAGCCGGACGCCCCCGCCACGATAGCGGACAAGACCGCGTCGTCATCGGGGTACGAGGTCAGCATGACGACCCGCGTCTCTGGCATCTCCGCCCGGATCTCGCGACAGGCCTCGATCCCGGATCCATCGGGGAGCCGGACGTCCATGACGATGATGTCGGGCTGGAAGCGACGCGCCGCCTCGATGGACTCCGCGACGGTGCCTGCTTCGGCGACCACCTGGAACCCGGGGCGGCGATCGAGCAAAGCGACGAGCCCCTGGCGGACGACCTCGTGGTCATCGACCACGAGCAGCCGGAGCTGCCGTCCCGGCGTCGTTCCCGTTCCTTCAGGCGATGTCACGAGACCCCTCCTCGGGTGCAGCGTGCTCGATGACGGTGCTGGGCAGCGGCACCGTCACGATGATAGTCGTCCCCGGCGTCCCCCTCCCCACTTCGAGCGCACCGCCGAGTGCGCCCGCGCGGTCACGCATGTTCGCGAGCCCGAGATGGCCGCGCGGTACCGCCGACGACGTATCGAAGCCGACGCCGTCGTCGGCGACCTCGAGCCGCAGGCGGTCGTCGTCTCGCCGGACGGTGACCCGTGCCGTCGTCGCATGCGCGTGTCTCGCGATGTTCGACAAGGCTTCGCGGGCGATCTGCAGCAGTTCGGTCCGCGCATGCGCGGGCAGTTCGATCCGTTCGTGAGGGAGCTCGAGCTCCACCTCGACCACGTTGTTCTGACGGACCTGGTCGACGAGCGCCGCGAGCAGGCCGTTGAAGTCGGCCTCATCGATGGTCTCCGGCCGGAGCCCGACGACGAATTGACGAAGGTCGGCGATCGCTTGATTGAGGGTGTCGATAGCCCGATCGACAGTGACGGCAGCCGCAGCCCTATCCTCGGTCATCAGGTCCGCCACATCTTCGAGCGACAGCGAGATCGCATACAGCGTCTGGATGATCCCGTCGTGGAGGTCCTTCCCGATGCGCTCCCGTTCATCCACGACGGCCAGATACTGGACGGCTTCGTGCAGGCGGGCGTTCTCGATCGCGATCCCGGCATGCGCGGCGAACAGCTCGACCAGCTGCTTATCATCGTCGCTGAACTCGGTCGCGTGGACCTTGTCGGTCAGGTAGAGGTTGCCGATCGTCCGATTCTTGATTCGGACCGGCACACCGAGCAGCGACGTCATCGGCGGGTGGTTGGCTGGGAATCCGTAGCTCGCCGGGTGCGCGCCGATGTCCGAGATCCGTAACGAGCGACCCTCCGTGATGATGAGGCCGAGCAGACCGTGGCCCTGGGGCGGATCACCCAGCAGGCGGCGCTGCTCGGCCGTGATCCCGCTCGTGATGAAGCGTTCGATGCGGCGGCGGTCGTCGGCGAGGATCCCGAGTGCCGCGTATCGCGCCCCGACCAGCTGTCGGACTCGATCGACGATCAACTGCAGCACAGCCTCGACCGTCAGGACACCGGCGACCGCGCCGATCGCATCGCTCAGTGCCTCGACGGCTGCACGCCCCCGCGGATCCCGGGACGATGCTGTCTGCGCTCGGAGGTCGGTCATCGGACGCAGCGTACCAAGGCGTCGGCGAGCGGCGGTCCAGGCGGCCCGCTACATGAGGCCGAACGTCACTATCTCGATGTCCCCGGCGCGCCGAGACTGCGCGCATGGATCTGCCCGACCCTGCGGACCCCCAGCCCGGTACGGTGCCGCAGCTGCGGCGCGTCCTCCTGGCGACCGACCTGTCCCCGACCAGCACGCTCGCGACGGACTGGGCCTTCGAGCTCGCTCGCCGAAATGACGCCGCGCTCCTCGTCGTGAGCGTGATCGACACGCGCGACCTCGTGATCCCGGGCGGCGGCTACGTCGCCCGCGTCGATCAAGTCCGTGAGCGACGGGAGTCCGTTGCGCAACGACTCGTCACCCGAGGCCGGGCAGCGGGCGTCCCCGTGACATTCCTGGTGTGGACGGGTGACCCAGGCGAATCGATCGTCGAGGCCGCCGTCGCCGAGGCGGTCGATGTCGTCCTGGTCGGCGCGCACAATCGCGGAACGATCGGTCGGTTGCTGATGGGCAGCGTGTCGGACTACGTCGCTCGCCACGCTCCATGTCCGGTCCTGATCGTCCGCGAGCCGCCGAAGACTAGCCGGGAGGTCGCCGGCGCGGCCTGAGATCTGCGTGCGGGCAGAAAGACCGAAGACCGCCCGCCGACATGGCGGGCGGTCTTTGGTCGTGCCGCGGTGCAGTTCAGCTCGTCGAGGCGCCTCTCTGCGCCTCTCGATGGAAGACGGTCCCGGGTCGCCACGGCGCTCCGAGCGCTGGAAGGAGATAGCGGTCGAGGCCGTAATACCCGGCAACACGCCAGGCGAGCATCAGGCCGACGGCGAGGGTGAACATGATGGGGTTCGTCGATGCCGAGCCCGCAAGCAGGAACGACATGTTCATCGTCGCGCCGAAGAACGCCGCGATGCCCGTCAGCGCGCCGACGATCAAACCGAGTCCGACGGCCAGTTCCCCGAAGGTCACGACATAGGCGAACCAGCTCTCATGCCCTCCATTGAGCAGCATCTGGATGAAGTCGCGATACCACTCGTAGGTGATCGGGGGGCGGCCTTGCTCGGGGATCTGTGCGGCTCGTTCCCAGTACGCCCGTAGTGCCGCGCCGCCCTGCATCCACTCAGGGTCGGTGAACTTGTGCCAACCGGCCTCGAGCCAGGCGAAGCCGACGAAAAGCCGGATCGGCAGCCAGAACAGGCCGGCTCTCGTGTTGTGGAACAGGAACCGGACAAAGGCGGGTCCGTCGACCTCGACCTCGTCCGCCGACGGCGCTTTCCGGTCTTCGAAGAGCGTGACGAGCAACACGATGAACGTGACCCAGAAGGCCACCGTCACAACGGTGCGGATATCGCCCTCGATCACGAACCACGGGTTGAACAACAGGACGAGCAGGACGGCTGCGACCACGCCGATCGGTACCGCCAGCCCACGCAGCATAGCCACGGGACACCCTCCTCAGACCATCCGGAGATCGGTCCGGCCTCGCCCCATCGACCAGCCGGCCACCTCGCCGGGCACTGTCCTGCGATTCTACGCTTCGTGTCAGGGCCCCTTGTCACGTCGTAGCGGGTCCTTCGACACTCGTCATGACGAGGTGGTGACGACCGGGACGTCGCTTACAGGAGCGATGGTCGTGCGGGGGCCGATCGTCCTCCGGCAAGGAGCCGTTCAGTACTCCTGCGCGGACGACGTTGAGAGCGATGATGAAGATCGACCCGGAGAGGTCGATCCCCGAACCATCCTGCGACAGCATCAACGGATGGAGCGTCTCGAGATCACATCAAATGGGACGGGACGCCTACGATGGCATCACGGCCGGATGGCGGATGGTCGCTTCGGGTCACAGCTTGTGACCTGACGCTTTCCGGAGCTGGGCTGACTGATGTCGCCTGTCGCTGATCCAGTCGTGGACTTCGCGCTTCGCGCCCTGATCACCCTGTTCGTCGTCGTCGATCCGGCGGGGCTCGTACCCGCCTACGTGACGCTCGTCGGGAGCCGCGCCGGCCGCACGGACGTCGCGGGTCGTGCCGTCGTGATCGCCGGCATCGTGTTGCTCGTCTTCGCCGTGGTCGGCGGCCCGCTCCTCGCATATCTCGGCATCACGCTGGGCGCGCTCCAGGTCGCTGGCGGCCTGCTCCTCTTCCGGATCGCGGTCGACATGGTGTTCGCGCAGCTCCGACGGGAGACGGCCGAGGAGGCCGCCGAGGCACGAGCGCGCGACGACGTGTCGGTCTTTCCATTGGCCATCCCGCTCATCGCCGGGCCTGGTGCCCTCGCGAGCGTGCTCATCCTCACCAGCGAAGCAGCGGAGACGGCCGGAGGGTACGCAGTACTCCTCCTTGCGGGCGTCGCGGTCATGGTCATCGCCTATCTCGTCCTGCGCGCCTCGAAGCGGGTCGCGGGGCTACTGGGCCAAACGGGCATCAACGTCGTGACGCGTGTCCTCGGCCTCGTGCTCGCGGCGCTCGCCGTCCAGTACGTCGCCGACGGCGTATTCGGGCTGGGGCTCGTTCGCGTCTGAGCCCAGCCCATGCCCGGTGGCCTCCCGATCCCGGGAGGCCCCGGTTGCGGTCACCTCACGGACGTGCGAGCGTCAGCTCCCGATCGCCGACGAGCTCACGCGCGATCCCATGAGCCCATTCCTCGATGGCGGGCCAGTCGCGGAAATCCCCGACCGGGAGCGCCTCCTTGACGGCTGGGATGAGATTCGAGAGGCGCTCGAGGAAGCTGCCCGGCTTGAGTTCCGGATCATAGGCTCCGTAGAACACATGCTGGTCCCGAGTGGGGACGTCATCGGCGAACTCGCGGAACTCCTTCGGCTCGGATGCCACGAGCACGTCCTCCCCCGCCTCGGTCACCCGCTCGGTTCCGACCGGGCCACTGCTGAAGAACCAGACGGGATGCCCTGCGAGCTGCTCGCGATGCCGTCGGACGAAGCCTGCGGCGCCCTTCAGCCAATGACCCATGTAGGCGGCACTCCCGATGACGAAGGCGTCGTAGCCGTCGACGGCATCGAGAGAATCCACGGGCCGCAGAGTCACATCGAGACCGTCGGCCTCGAGGATGCTGGCGATCCGCTCGGCGATGCCCTGCGTCGCACCATGGCGGCTCGCGTATCCGATAAGGACCTTCATGATGACCTCCCATCGCGCCCACCGAGGGCGCCGTGCGTCCTCCCATGGTCGCGGCGGACTGCAGCTCCCGGTAGGGCCAGGCGCCCCGATCGGCGCCATCCGCTGCACCTCCGGGACATGGCCGCGCGGCATTCGTGCCCGAGTCTCCGCCCTCCGCCGTCGTGACATCCGGCCTGCCACGGATGTCCCCCCGGCACTGCTGTTCGCCTGCTTCGGCGACTACCGTGGCTCACGAGGTGATCCCGATGACCATGACCACCGGCATCCCGGGAGCGCAACCGCGCGATCCAGGATCAACGCCCCGTCCCCGACCCAGCGCCGTCGTATGGATCAACGGCCGTGAGGCCGTGATCGCCGCGACCGACATCGATGGGATGATCATGCTGTCGACGGTCGAGCGCGGCATCCGGTCCGAGGGCGAATACCTGGCCACCGTCGTACGGCGGATCGGAGACCGGGAGCGAGTGATGATCCTCGGACCTGGGTCCACACGGATCGCGCTGGAGCGCGCGTACGTGGCGATCAACCGACGCCCGGATCGGCTTATCGACGTCGAACCGGCCGGCGCGATCGACGAGGAAGACCTCGTCGAGCGAGTGCGGGTCCTCGCGGCGTAGCCACGCGTCGACTTACGCCGCGACCGATCAGCGCGGGCTGAACGGGAAGACCGGGTCGACCATCGCCGGACGGACCTCGTCGTCGTCCAGGGACCACGTGACGTCCGCGTTGACGCCGACGATCCCCGGCACCATCGCGATGGCGGTCTTCACCATCTCTGCGGTGGACCGGCGGTCGACGTGGCCCGACACGGTGGCGACCCCGCGCGTGACCCGCACGCGGAACGCGGCCGGATCCAGCCACAGGATCCGTAGCAGCACCTCTCGGCGGATCGTGTCAGTGAGGTCCTCATCAGAGCGGACATATGCCCGGACGAGGTCCGCGCGGGTGACGATCCCGATGAGCGCGTCTCCGTCGAGGACGACAAGGCGGTTCACCTTGCGGTCCGTCATGAGGCGTGCGGCTTCGGCGATCGTCACGCTGGCGGCGACCGTGATGGCGGGCGCGGTCATGGCCTCTTCCGCGGTCGTGGCATGGATCTTCGCGCGCCACGCGCGAGTCGACGCCGAGTCGCCGAGGAGTCGGCCGAGTGTCCGGCGCGGCAGCGCGTCGGGTCCGGTCTCCTTCATGAGGAAGTCGGCCTCGGAGACGACGCCGACGACACGGCCCTTGCCATCGCACACCGGCACACCGCTGATCCCGTGCTCCACGAGCAGACGCGCGACCTCCTTGAGGGGCGTGTCCTCCTGTACCGAGATCACCGACGTGGTCATCACGTCGCGGATCGTCATCACGTAGCTACCCATTCCCTTCCTAGGTCGCCGTAGCCGGCTCAGGGCTTGGCGGGAGACTCACGACTTGACGTGCGTGGTCACTCTCGAGGAGGGGGATCAAGAATCGCTCCTCCCGGGTGATGTGCGCTCGGAGGATCGCCTCGAGCGCGAACAGCCGGCTCCGAAGCTCGATCAGCGCGAGCGGTGTCCTCGCTTGTCGCAGCGTCGTCCGTGCGGTCGCGAGCGCGGACGCGGCATCGCGGATCTGCTGGTGTTCGAACGACATCAGCTTCGTGGCCCACGGCGTGCCGGCTCGCTCATCGATCTCGGGGTACAGCCAGGCATCCTCCCATCGAGCGTGGGGGTCAAGGACCGCGTCGACCCAGTGAAGGACGTCGAGGGCGGCCACCGAGATCTCGTCGTTCGTCCCGCGCAGGGACCCGGCTTCATGGATCCGGTCCAGGCCGCGTCGCACCTCGACGTGTTCGTGGGACGCGAAGTCGTGCTCCGGCAACGTGTCTCGTCGCGGTTCGGTCACGGTTCCATCCTCCGATCAAGTGCTCACGGCACGATCCGTGCACCCTGCACTCTGTCCGATGGATGGCGAGGTCGATAGGGCCGTCCGGCACGTACGGGCGAGCGCGAATGGCCCGGTTTCGGGATGCCTCGCAGCGATGAGGAACGGGTCCGCGCGAAGCGGACCCGTTCCGTGGTTGCCGCGGGCGGAGCGGAGACCGTCAGCGACCCAATTCGACCTTGACGTGCCTCGGCTTCACCTCTTCGGTCTTGGGCATCGTCACGGTGAGGAGACCGTCGGCATAGGTAGCCGTCGCGCCCTCAGCGTGGACGGCTGTCGGCAGCTTGAACGAGCGCGTCAACGAACCGCGCTCCAGCTCCTTCACCAGGTAGCCGGTCTCGGTCGACTCCTTCTCCTCCTTGTACGAGCCCCGTACCGTGACGAGCTCGCCAGAGATCGAGATGTCGATGTCCTCCGGTCGGAGGCCGGGCACGGCGACCTTGGCGATCACAGCCTCGGGAGTCGTGTACAGGTCGAGTGGCGGTACCACCTCACGATCACCGTTCCACGGCCACAGCGGCCGGAACGCTCGCTCGTCGAACAGGCGGTCCAGGGCATCGCGAACAGTCACTACGTCCGCCAGATGTGAGGGACGGCGCGTCAGCGTCATCTGACCCTCCTCGTCGCTACGAGGCGGCCGCCGCCCGGATGGACGGCACACCCGCCCACCTTGGAGCGTCGCCGTTGATCGACGGCGTAGGAAGTGCCGTTCGACACGGAGCCCGAGGACGATGAGACCGAATCCGCCTCGCTTCGCAACGCGGCCACCGTTCGGGCCATTCGGCTCGCGGGACGACGTCCAACGGCCGATGCGTTGTTCGGGTTGTCGCGCGAGGCTGATGGGACGGATCCCATCACGAGGCAGTGAACGATGGACACGACCACGAACGGCAGCAGACCGAACCAAGCACTGCTCGACTGGCTCAGAGGGCGGCACATCGACTTCGAGGTCCACGAGCACCCTCCCACTTTCACCGCGGCGGGCACAGCGAGGGCCGAGGGCGTGGACCCGCGCGCATTCGCCAAGGTCGTCGGCGTCGTCACCGACGATCGGCGGAACGTCCTGCTCATCCTTGACGCGCCCGATCACGTGGATCTGCGCAAGGCGCGGAAGGCGCTTGGCGCAGAAGACGTCCGGCTCCTCTCCGAGCCGGAACTGACCGCGATCGCCCCGGGATGTGAGCCGGGTGCCGTGCCCGCCGTCGGCGACCTGTTCGGACTCCCGATGCACGCGGACTTCGCCGTGCGCGAGGATCGGGAGATCAGCTTCAACGCCGGAACGCACCGCCACGCCGTACGTGTCGACCGCGGCGCGTGGGAGCGCGCGACGCACGTCCCGTACGCTGACCTCGCGATCGATGACGACCGTCCGGCGTGGGCCGACTCATGAGTGGGGTCGAGCCGGGTGACGCTCGGCGCGAGCCGGCGTCAACGGCACTCGTGTGGATCGACGCCCGCGAGGCGACGATCGTGCGGGTCAGTGGCGACGGCGCGACCGTACGGCGGCTCGAGTCCGAGGTTCCAGCACACCATCGATCGACCGGCCACGTCCGCCATGAGCCGTCGGTGCGCCACGGCGGGGGACGTGATCAGAGTGCCGGCGAGC
>DATHTG010000183.1:0-9851 GCA_035463515.1 Candidatus Limnocylindrales bacterium | reverse complement strand
GTCCCGTAGCTCTCGGCATACAGGGCGATCCTCTCGACGCCGAGGTCGCGCCGGATCGTCTCGATGTCCTCGGCGATATGTGCACTGCCGTACTCGTCGAGGCTCTCCGGGTCGACCTTGGTCTCGGTCAGACATTGATCGACGAAATGGTCGATGACGGCCGCGGCGGCATCGAACCAGAGCGCCGACTGGTATCGGCCACTCGCGTCCGGGCAGTCGAGGTAGCCGGAGTCGCCGACCCCGCGGGTGTCGAAGAAGACGATGTCGAAGGTGTCGGTCAATCCGTCGCCGAGACGGCTCAACGTGTCCGACGCGGTCGCGATGCCGCTGACGCCCGGGCCGCCGGTGGCGATCACGAGGGTCCCCCGGGTGGCCTTCGACGCGCGATGGATGCCGTAGCTCACCAGCGTCGTCGCGCCGCGGGGGTCGTTCGCGACCTGGTCGGCCTGCACCAGGATCGACCGGCAGTCGAGGTCGACGCCCTCGCAGTCGTGATCCGAGAAGAGATGCGGGACGCTGGCCGCCAGCGGGACGACGGCGAGGACAGCGAGCACGGCCATCGTCGCGATCGGCCATCGCCGGTCGCGGTCTCCGGGGGGCGGCTGCCACGGATAGAGCGCGTGGATGAGGAGCGCCTCGCGTCGCTCGATATCACCGATGAACCAGATCAGGAGCGCTGCCGCGACCGGCAGCAGAAGGCCGCCGGATGCGACCACGCCCCAGGCGAGACGCGCGCCGTCGCGGCCGAACGGGACGAGCAGGAGGACGCCCCCGAGGAGCGTCAGGCAGATACCCGCCACGGCCAAGCCGAGCGCGAGACGGCCGGTCCGCGGCGCCGGCTCGAGGAGCGGCGCATCGTCGGTGAGTGCCATGAGGGCGCCGCGCATGCTCGCCGTCCAACGACGGCCCGCGATCACGACCGCGCCCGTGATCGCGGCAAGTGCCGCGAGTATCGGCACGACCGCCAGCGCGAAGGCCTCGAGCTCCGGGGTCGTGACGAGATCGGGGTCGATGCGACCACTCAGGATCGCCGCGGACCGGATGCCGAGGCCACCGAGCGCCAGCCCGATCGCACCGGCAGCGAAGATCAGCCAGCGGACCCGCTGGCCGCCCGGCGTCGCCAGGTGGTCCGGAGACGGATACGGTGGTGTCGACGGCGGGGCCGGGTCAGCGACGGCGATCGCGGCCACATCCGGCGATGGTCCGGGCTCGGTGCCCATCGCCGTCGGTCCGATCAGTCCGTCCGGCCGCTCATCCCCCACAGCGGTCGTCGCGGGTCGGGCGGGTCAGTGCCCGCCGTGCCCAGCCTCCACGGCCTTGCGGTGTTCCGCGATGACCTTCTCTGCGAGGTGGGACGGGACGTCCTCGTAATGGTCGAGCGCCGCGGTGAACGACCCACGGCCCTGAGCGAGCGACCGGAGCTCTGTCGCGTACGAGAAGAGCTCCGCCTGGGGCACGTGGGCGGTGATGACCTGCATCCCATCGGAGCTGTCCATGCCAAGGACGCGTCCGCGTCGGCCGTTCAGGTCGCGGTTGACCTCGCCCATGTACGCCTCGGGGACCCGGATCTCGACGAGCATGATCGGCTCCAGCAGCGCCGGCTTGGCCTGCTGGACGCCCTCCTTGAGGGCCATCGACGCCGCGATCTTGAATGACAGCTCGTTCGAGTCGACGGTGTGGAATGACCCGTCGTAGAGCGTCGCCTTGAAGTCCGACAGCGGGTAACCGGCAAGGACGCCCTCCGCCGCCGCTTCGCGGATGCCCTTCTCGACGCCCGGGAAGAAGCCCTTGGGCACCGCGCCGCCCACGATCCGCTCGGCGAACTCGACACCGCCGTCGGGATTCGGCTCGAGCTCGATCCACACATCGCCGAACATGCCATGACCGCCGGTCTGCTTCTTGTAGCGTCCGTGGACCTTGGTCGTCCCGCGGATCGTCTCCTTGTACGGGACCTTCGGCATATGGGTCTGGATCGCGGCGCCGAACTTGCGCTTCAGCCGCTCGAGGATGACCGAGGTATGCGCCTCGCCCATCGTCCGGAGGGTCTGCTCGCCGACCGCGGTCCGTTCGAGGCGGACGGTCGGGTCCTCCTCGAGCAATCGCGCGAGGGCGGGGCCCATCTTGTCGAGGTCCTGCTTCGACACCGGCTCGATGGCCACGACGAGCGTCGGCGCCGGGAACTCGAGCGGCGGAAGGCGAAGTGGCTTCTCCTTGACCGAGAGCGTGTCGCCGGTCTCGGTCACGGTCAGTTTCGCCACCGCGCCGATCTCGCCGGCCTTGAGCTCGCCGATCGGCTCCTGCTCCTTGCCGTGCAGGAGCAGCAGCTGGCCGATACGTTCGTCCTCGTCGCGGGTGCTGTTCCAGACATGCGCCTGTGACTTCAGCGTCCCGGACAGGACGCGCATGTAGGTGAGCCGCCCGACGAACGGGTCAGCCGTCGTCTTGAACACGCGCACGAGCAGCGGCCCGCTCTCATCGGCCGGGACCTCGACCGTTTCGCCGCCCTTGGTCTCCGCCTTGACCGGCGCCTCGTCCGCGGGCGAGGGCAGGTAGCGCGTGAACGCGTCGAGCAACGCCTGGAGGCCGATGCCCTTCGCCGCGGAGCCGACGAGCACGGGGGCGAGGATGCTCTCCTTGACGCCCTTGCGGAGGCAGGCCTCCAGCTCGGGATCGGAGACCTCTTCGCCCTCGAGGTACTTCACGAGGACGTCGTCGTCCGCCTCCGCCGCCGCCGCGAGCAGCTGATCGCGTCGCTTGTCGACCTCGCCCGACAGCTCGTCGGGGATCGGGATCTCGACCTCCTTCGTGCCGTCGAACTGGTACGCCTTGCGATGGACGAGGTCGACATAGCCGTTGAACGACTCGGCCGCGCCGATCGCGATCTGGAGCGGGGCGATCTTGTCGCCGAAGGTCGAGCGGAGCGCGTCGAGGGCTGCCGTCGGGTCCGCGTTCTCACGGTCCGACTTATTGATGAAGAAGCACGCCGCTCTCCCCGTCGACCGCCCGAGGGCGACAGCCTGCTCGAGGCCGGCTTCGATACCGGCCGAGGCATCGACGACGAACAGCGCGCCGTCGACGGCGGCGAAGCCCTCGATCATGTCGGCGACGAAGTCGGGATAGCCGGGCGTGTCGACCAGTGAGATGCGAGTGCCGTCGTGCTCGAACGTTCCGACCGCGAGGCTCAGCGACTCCCGTCGCTTCTGCTCCTCGGGCTCGAAATCGAGATGCGCCGTCGCGTCGTCGACCTTGCCCAGTCGCGGGATCGCCCCGGCCTTGAACAGCAGCTGTTCGGCGAGCGTCGTCTTGCCGCCACCGGCGTGACCTGCCAGGACGACGCTTCGGAGATGGGGCAGATCGACGCTCTTCATCGTCATCGGGTCGACGGTCCTCCTGCGATGTCGACGGTGGCGGGACAGGGCCTCGGAGCGGGGGGTCGGGCCATCATAGTCGGCTATACTCCCGGCCGCGATGTCAGGTCATTCCAAGTGGTCCACGATCAAGCGCCAGAAGGGCGCGAACGACGCGAAGCGGGGAGCGCTCTTCACCAAGGTCGCGCGCGAGATCTCGGTCGCGGCGCGCCTGGGCGGTGGCGACCCGGACGCCAACTATCGACTCCGACTGGCGATCGAGAAGGCTCGCTCGGTCAACATGCCGGCCGACAACATCAAGCGGACGATCGACAAGGCGACCGGCGGCGGCGACGCGGAGCAGTTCGAGGAGATCGTCTACGAGGGTTATGGCCCGGGCGGCGTGGCGGTCCTCGTGGAGGCGCAGACCGACAACCGCAACCGAACGGCGGCGGAGGTCCGGTCGATGTTCACCAAGGCCGGCGGGCAGCTCGCCGGTTCCGGCGCCGTGGCGTGGCAGTTCGAACCGCGTGGCCTGATCACCGTCGCTCGCACCGGGATCGACGCCGACGACGTCACGCTGACCGCGATCGACGCGGGCGCCGAGGACGTCGATATGGACGATGACGAGGCGATCGAGATCTACACTGCACCGAACGACCTCGAGCGTGTCCGGGCGACGCTGGAGAGCGCCGGCGTCGCGGTGGAGTCGGCAGAGTCGACGATGATCGCGAAGCAGACGGTCGAGCTGGACGAGGCCAAGGCCCGCCAGGCGCTCCGGCTCGTCGAGCAGCTCGAAGACCTGGACGACGTGTCGCGAGTGACCGCCAACTTCGACATCCCGGAGCGGCTGTTCGCCGAGGTCGCCGGGTGATCGTCCTGGGGATCGACCCCGGGACCGCCGCGCTGGGATACGGGATCGTCGAGTCGGCCCGGGGACGGCTGCGGGAAGTCGATCACGGGTGTCTTGTGACGTCGCCGGATATGACGCTCCCGGAGCGCCTGCTGGCGATCCACGCGCTCGTGGACGAGCAGCTCGAGACCCACGAGCCGAGCATCCTCGCGATCGAGCGGCTGTTCTTCTCACGGAACGTCCAGACGGCGTTCGCCGTCGGCCAGGCGCGAGGCGTCGTGCTCCTGGCAGCGGCGCAGCATGGCGTGCCGGTCGTCGAGGCGACGCCGAACGAGGTGAAGTCCGCGGTCGCGGGCTACGGTGCCGCCGATAAGGAGCAGGTCCAGCGGATGGTGCAGCTCGTCCTCGGGATGTCCGAGCGGCCCACGCCTGACGATGCCGCGGACGCCCTGGCCATCGCGGTCTGGGGCGCGAACAGTGCCCGCGAGGGCTCCGAGGCCGGGCGGCTCTCGCCGGTGATGGACCGGGCCGCGGTCGCGCCGATCGCGCGAGGCGGGTCGGGTTATGAGCGCGCGGTGCGCGAGGCCCTCGCCAAGGAGGCGGCCGAGGCCCGGGCCGCGAAGCGCAACGCGTCCTAGCGCGATGCCATGATCGCCTCGGTCGAGGGGGCTGTCGGGGCGATCGCCGCCGACTCCATCGTCATCGAGGTCGGTGGCATCGGCTACCGCGTGTTCACGCCACCGTCCGTGCTGGCATCTGCCGCTGCGGGTACCACGCTCAAGCTGCACACGTTCCATCTCGTCCGTGAGGACCAGCAGGCCCTCTATGGATTCCGGACGCCGGAGGAGCTCGGGTTCTTCAACCTGCTGCTCACCGTGACGGGTGTGGGGCCGAAGGTCGCGCTGGCGATCGTCGGATCGCGTCCGACCGCGGATCTGCAGCTCGCCATCATGACCGGCGACCAGGCCGTGCTGGTGTCGATCCCGGGCATCGGGAAGAAGCTCGCCGAGCGCGTCATCTTCGAGCTGAAGGAGAAGGTCGCAGCGGCGGGCGTCGCGGCGGTCGAAGCCGGAGCCGTCGGGACCCGCGGAGGAGCCGAGACCGAGGTGGTTGCCGCCCTCCAGGCGCTCGGCTACTCGCTGGCAGAAGCGCGGGTCGCGTCGCGAACCGCCCTCGCTGACGCGACGATCGGCGGGACCCTCGAGGAGCGCGTCAAGGCAGCGCTCCGGAGTCTGCTCAGGGAATAGGCCCGATCGCGACAGCCGTCCCGGAGACCCGCACTCGCGGGTCACCCTCGACCACGGATACGGTGAGCAGGCTCGGTCGGCCCATCTCGACGCCCTGCACGATCTCGAAGGTCGCCGGCGCGGTGATCTCACCGCGCTCGCGCAGGTAGGCACCGAGCGCTGCCGCTGCAGCCCCGGTCGCCGGATCCTCGACGACACCGCCGGCCGCGAACGGATCGCGAGCACGGAACCGCGTGGGGTTCTCGCGCCAGACGAGCTGGATCGTCGTGAGGTCGTGTTCCAACATCAGGCTGCGCATCGCCGCGAAGTCGTACTCGACCCGGCCGAGTGTCTCGAGTGAGCGTACGGCGATGATCGGGTGCCGGACGCCCGCGAACGCGAGCATCGGCGGCAACGTCGGGTCGAGCTCCTCGCTCCGCCAGCCGAGCAGGCCGAGCAGCCGATCGAGCAGGCCCTCTGGCAGCGCACTGACCCACGGCTCGACCGAGGTCAGGGTCGAGCGGAATCGACCCTCCGGGTCGCGGTCGATATCGAGTCCCACCTCGCCGTCGTTCGTGCGCAGCAGCATCGATGACGGCCAGCCGCGCTCCGCGAGCGCGACCCCGGACGCGATCGTGGCGTGCCCGCAGAAGTCGATCTCCTTGGCCGGGCTGAAGTAGCGGACCTGCAATCGACCTGGCGAACCGGAGCCATCCGGCGCGAGGAACGCCGTCTCGGAGTACCCGACCTCGCTGGCGAGTCCCTGCATCTCGTCCGCGGATGGCAACGCGTCACCGATCCAGACACCGGCCGGATTGCCGCCCGACGGGTCGGTCGTGAATGCCGCGAGGCGAAGGAGCTCAGCCACTGGACACCGAGGATATCTAGAACATGTGGTCGAAATAGGCCACCGTCTGTGCTACCATCGCGCCCGATGGTCGACGACGTCACCAGTATGCGCATCCTGTCCGCCGACCTCGACGAGGTGGACGATCCCGTGGTCGAAGGCTCGCTTCGGCCGAAGACGCTCGGCGAGTACATCGGCCAAGGCGAGGTCAAATCCAACCTCGCGGTGCTCCTCCAGGCGGCGAAGGGGAGGGGAGAGGCCGCCGATCACATCCTGCTGTACGGCCCCCCCGGCCTCGGCAATACGACGCTCGCCACGATCGTCGCACGCGAGCTCGGCGTCAACGTCCGCTACACCTCAGGCCCGGCGATCGAGCGGGCCGGTGACCTCGCCGCGATCCTCACTTCGCTCGACGAGCGCGACGTCCTCTTCATCGATGAGGTGCATCGGCTCAACCGGGCCGTCGAGGAGATCCTCTATCCGGCGATGGAGGACTTCGCCCTCGACGTGATGATCGGCAAGGGGCCGAGCGCGAGGAGCCTGCGGCTGAGCCTGAAGCCGTTCACGGTCGTGGGGGCGACGACCCGTGCCGGCCGCATCAGTTCCCCGTTGCGTGACCGGTTCGGCGCCACGTACCGCCTCGACTTCTATACCGAGGACGAGCTCACCCAGATCGTCGAGCGCTCGGCCGAGATCCTCGATGTGCCGATCGACGAAGCCGCGACGCGGGCGATCGCGCGGCGCGGCCGTGGTACGCCGCGCATCGTCAACCGGCTGCTCAAGCGCGTCCGCGACCACGCCCAGGTCCATGGCGACGGCCGTGTCCACGAGGAGACGGCTCGCGAGGCGATGCGGCGCATGGAGATCGACGACGAGGGCCTCGACTCCGCGGACCGCAAGTTGCTCTCAGCGATCATCCAGAAGTTCGCGTCGGGGCCGGTCGGGGTGGCGGCGCTGGCCGCAGTCCTGTCCGAGGAGGTGGACACCATCGAGGACGTCCACGAGCCCTTCCTGCTGCGGCTCGGGTTCATCGACCGGACGCCGCAGGGTCGGATCGCCACGGACCTCGGCCGGGCCCACCTGTCGCAGCTCGGGTACGAGATCCCGCCGCCGCGGCGGACCGACGGATCGATGCCCGGGCTCTGGGACGAACCAGCCGGGGCGGAGGCCGGCACGGGCGAGGCGTGACGGCTCCCTTCATCTCGTCGTCGACGCGCTTCGAGGTCACGACCGGACCCCCGGTCGGCGGCGCGACGCGGGCACGGACCGGGCTGCTGACGCTCGCGCATGGCGCGGTCGAGACGCCCCAGTTCATGCCGGTCGGCACCAACGCCACGGTCAAAGCCCTTTCCCCGGACGACATCAAGGACGCCGGCGCCTCGATCATCCTGGCGAATACGTATCACCTGTACCTGCGACCCGGGCACGACCGGATCGCGCGGCTCGGTGGGCTCCACCGGTTCATGGACTGGGATCGGCCGATCCTCACCGACTCCGGCGGCTTCCAGGTCGTGTCGCTCGGCGACCTTCGCGTCGTCGACGAGGACGGTGTCACGTTCCGGTCACACCTCGACGGGTCGGTCCATCGATTCACGCCGGAGCACGCGACCGCCGTCCAGGAGGCGCTCGGATCGGATGTCGCCGTCGCCTTCGACCAGCCCGTGTTCCCGAGTTCACCGCGGGACGTCGTGGCGGATGCGACGGCGAGGACGCACCGATGGGCGGAGCGGTCGCTCGCCGCACACACGCGCACGGATCAGGCGATGTTCGGGATCGTCCAGGGTGGGCTCGACCCGGAGCTCCGAGCGGAGTCGGCGCGGTTCATCGCCGCTCTGCCGTTCGACGGCATCTGCATCGGTGGGCTGGCCGGTGACGAGACGCCCGATGAGCGCGACACCGCGCTCGATGTGGCCGTCCCGGCGCTGGCCGACGATCCGCGCCCTCGCTACCTCATGGGTCTCGGCTCACCGGCCGACCTGCTCGAGGCGGTCCATCGCGGCATCGACCTCTTCGATAGCGTCCTGCCGGCGCGTGTGGCACGGAACGGCCAACTGTGGGTTCCCGGCGGTCGCCTGAACCTGCGAAATCGGGTCTTCCTCGACGATCCTGCGCCCGTCCAGGAGGACTGCCCGTGTCTCCTGTGCCGGCGGTTCTCGAGGGCTTATCTGGCGCATCTGTTCCGGGCGAAGGAGCTCCTCGCGTACCGTCTCGCGACTTGTCACAACCTGACCTTCACCCTAGACTTCATGGCCAGGATCCGAGCCTCGATCCGGGCCGGTACCTTCCCAGCCGAGATGTCCGAGCTGCGCTCGCGCGCGGGCCGGATAAGCGGCAGTGAAGTGGCCGAGCAGTCCGCGTGAAGGATCCGTCGGTAGGCTCGATGTGGACGCGGAGGCGACGCGATGGGCTCTCGGGATCGACCGCGCAAGGAACAGAAGAAGAAGCCGAAGGCCAAGCTCGCCCAACCGAGTCTCGCGCCGCTCTCGGAACCACCGCAGAACGTCGAGGTGATCCGCAAGCCGCGCAAGGAAAAGCCGGTCGTCGAGGACGATACGGAAGAGGCCTGACCGGCCGTACGGACGCCACCGGGACAGGCTCCGCTGACGGATCGGATCGATCGATGAGGAGCGTGACGAACGGATGGCGATGACGGACGAGCGCGCGGCGGAGCGGGCGGTCGCGGAACGCGGTAAGGCGGTCGATGCCGCGCTGTCGACGATCGAGAAGCAGTTCGGTCGCGGCGCGATCATGAAGCTCGGTTCGGCCGAGAGGCAGCAGGTCGATTCGATCCCCACCGGATCGATCGCGCTCGACCTCGCGCTCGGCGTCGGCGGCATCCCGCGCGGCCGCATCACCGAGATCTACGGGCCGGAGTCGTCGGGCAAGACGACGATCTGTCAGCACGTCCTCGCCGAGGCGCAGAAGCGCGGCGGGGTCGTCGCGTTCATCGACGTCGAGCACGCGCTCGACCCTGCCTATGCCCGCGCGTGCGGGGTCAACGTCGATGAGCTGCTCGTGTCGCAGCCGGACACCGGCGAGCAGGCACTCGAGATCACCGAGACGCTCATCCGCTCCGGCGGCATCGACTGCGTCGTCGTCGACTCCGTCGCCGCACTCGTGCCCCGAGCCGAGATCGAGGGCGAGATGGGCGACTCGTTCGTCGGCATCCAGGCGCGACTCATGAGCCAGGCCCTCCGCAAGCTGACGGGCGCCGTGTCGCGGTCCAACACGGCGCTGATCTTCACCAACCAGCTGCGCGAGAAGATCGGCGTGATGTTCGGCAACCCGGAGACGACGCCCAGTGGCCGCGCGCTCAAGTTCTACGCATCGGTCCGGCTCGACATCCGCCGCGTCGAGACCATCAAGACCGGCACCGAATCGGTCGGCAACCGCGTTCGGGTCAAGGTCGTGAAGAACAAGGTCGCGCCGCCGTTCCGCGTCGCCGAGTTCGATGTGATGTACGGCGAGGGCGTCTCGAAGGAAGGTGGCCTGCTCGACGTCGGCGTGGCGATGGACGTCGTGAGCAAGACCGGAGCGTGGTTCAACTTCGGCGAGACGCGCCTCGGGCAGGGCCGCGA
>DATHTG010000182.1:0-13572 GCA_035463515.1 Candidatus Limnocylindrales bacterium | reverse complement strand
TCGCCAGCCCGGCTGGCGTCCCGATCTGGCTTCCCGGGGAGCTGCCCGAGCCGCTCCTCCAGCTCGAATGGAGCGCCGCCTTCCGCGGCGTCACCCGCGACGCGCTCCACGCGATCAAGTACACCGGCGAACAGCGCCTGGCCGACCCCCTCGGCACGGCCGTAGCGAAACGGTGGCGCGCGGTCGGTGTCGGCGCGGATGTCGTCGTGAACGTGCCGGTCCACGCCGACCGGGAACGGCAGCGCGGCTACGACCAGGCGGCGCTGATCGCGCGGAGGGCAGCCCGGGATCTGGGCGTTCCGTTCGTACCGGCGCTGCGCCGCGCACGAGCGACGATCGCCCAGTTCGACCTCGATCGGCGCGACCGAGCGAGGAACGTGAAGGGCGCGTTCGTCGTCGACACGCGATACGCCGGCGGCGTTCAAGCCCGATGGGTCGTGCTCGTCGACGACGTCGTCACGACCGGCGCAACGCTCGCTGCCTGCGCCACCGCCCTCCATGACGCGGGTGCGGTCGCCGTCTCGGCGATCACCGTCGCCAGAGAGCGTTGACGAGGCGATGATCGGCACCGGACCCGGCCCGCCGGGGCCCGCGGCTATACTCGGACGACGACCCGAGAGCCCGGAGGTACGGCATGCGGACGATCGTGAAGGGCAAGAACGTCGAGGTCCCCGAACGAGTCCGCACCTACGCCGAACGCAAGCTCAACCGCCTCGAGCGGCTCCTCGATGACCGCACGGACGCGATCGTCGAGTTCTCGAACGAGATGCACCGCAGTGCCTCCGACGCGCATATCGCGGAAGTCACCCTCGTCATCGATGGGCGGACGCTGCGCAGTCACGCAGTCGGGATCAGCTATCAGGCTGCACTCGACGACGTGGTCGACAAGGTCGAGCGCCGAGCCGTCGACTACAAGGAGAAGCCGCGCCTCCGCCACCGTCCGGAGGAGGAGAAGCGGATCCTTCGCGACATCGCGGACGGCACCGCGGATCGGGACCACGAGCGTCGGATCGTCAAGACGAAGCGGTTCGCGATCGAGCCGATGTTCGAAGAGGACGCCGTCGCGGCGATGGAGGAGCTCGGTCACCAGTTCTACGTGTTCGTGAACGCCGAGACCGAGCGGGTGGCGATCCTCTACCGGCGGAACGATGGCGACCTCGGCGTGATCGAGCCCATCGTCGCCGGCGATTACACCATCGGGCAGGACAAGAGCAACGGCCGGCGGCGCTGACCGCCGGATGCTGCCAGACGGTCGCCGACTCGGCGCGCATCTCCCGGTGGCGCCGGGGATCGCCAAGACCATCGACCGGGCGCACGCCATCGGCGCGAGTGCCGTGCAGGTGTTCGCCGATAATCCGACGGCGTGGCGTCGTCGCAGCGAGCCATCGCCTCAGCTCGCCCGGTTTCGTGAGCGATCGGCGGCGCTCGACATCCAGCCGGTCTCGATCCACGCCTCGTATCTCGTGAACTTGCCGGGGCCCGACAGGTCGACGTTCGACCGATCCGTGACGATGCTCATCGCCGAGCTCGAGACGGCTCCGTCGTTCGGTGCGAGGCTCGTCAACCTGCACATCGGCTCCCACCGTGGAAGCGGCCTCGAGGCGGGGATCGCACGACTCGGGGACGGCATCGGCCGGGTCCTGGAACGGGCGGAGACCGACTCGGACACGATGCTCGTCCTGGAGAACTCGGCCGGTGGTGGCGGTGGCATCGGCACGAACCTCGACGAGCTGGTGGCGATCGCCGATCGGCTCGAGCAGCAAGGGATCGATCGCCGTCGCGTCGGCTACTGCGTCGATCTCGCACATGCGTGGGGAGCCGGCATCGATGTCGGCGACGCCGCTGTCATCGACGCCTTCCTGGCCGGATTCGACGCCCGCATCGGCCTGGACCGACTGGTCCTGGTCCATCTCAACGACACGCGGTCAGCGCTCGCGTCACGGACGGATCGCCACGAACACCTCGGGGCCGGGCAGATCCCGGTCGAGGGGCTGACGCACGTCCTCCGACACCCGAGCCTGCGGCATGCCGCGTACATCCTCGAGACGCCGGGCATGGACACCGGTTACGACGCGGTGAACATGGAACGCGCCAGGCTCCTCTGGGCGGGCGAGCCGCTGCCGACGCTGCCCCGTGAGGCTTTCGAGCTTGTCGGGAGCGCGAAGGGCAGGATGTCGTCCGGCCGCTCCGGCGGTCGACGCGCCGCCGCACGATGACGACCGGCCGGCTTGCCGTCGACGGGCGGGTCGTCGGCACCGACCGCGTCGCCTTGCCGGCACTCCTGCTGCTCGCAGCGATCATGCGGCTGCCCGACCTTTCGACTCGCGGGACCTGGGACGGCGACCAGGGCCACGACATGCTGACGCTGCGCGCCATGGTCCACGACGGCGTCGTGCCGCTCCTTGGTCCTCCGACATCGATCGGTGATGTCCATCACGGCGCCTGGTATTACTACCTGCTGTCGCCGGCCGCGGCCCTGACCGGCGGCGATTCCCCGCTCGCTGTCGTGGCCCTGATCGCGTTCGCGGGGATCGCAGCGGTCGGCGTGGTGTGGTGGCTGGCACGGGCCGTCGGTGGGCCGATCGCCGGCGGTGCGGCCGGCGTTGCGATGGCCCTGTCAGCCGCGGCGATCGACGAGTCGACCTTCATCTGGAATCCGAACCTGATCGCGCTCTCGAGTGCGGTCGCCCTGGCTGGTGCGTGGAAGGCGTGGTCGGGCGGCGATCGACGCTGGTGGCTGGTCGCGGCTGCCGGTACTGCCATCACGATGCAATGCCACATCCTGGGCTTCGCCCTGCTCCCGATCATCGCGATCCCGTTCGTGCTCGACGCACAGCGGCGGCACCTCGGCGCGGTCGGGCTCGGCGTGCTCGCGATCTTCGGCGTCGGGTACCTCCCGCTGGCGATCAACGAGCTCACGACCGGGTTCTCCGAGGTGCGCGCGGCGACCGACTATCTCGCGTCCGGGCGTTCCGGCGGGGAGGTGGCTATCCCGGTCCGTTTCGGGATCGTCGGGCTGCGCGTCTCCAGCTGGCCACTGACCGGCCTGATCACCGACGGCTTGGTGGCCGCAGCGCTCGCCAGCATCGCCCTCGTCGGCATCGTGGTCTGGCGCTGGCGGTCGCCAGATGACGACGAACGCTTCGTGGTCCGCTGGTTGGGGCTCGGCCTCCTCTGGTCGGTGGCATCCCTCGCCGTCGCCGCGCCGAGTCTGGCGACCGTCGTCCGCGGGCTCCCGAACGACCACTACCACGCGTTCGCCGACCCGATGGTGTTCGTCCTGGTCGGTCTCGGCGTCGCGGCACTGGTGAGGGAGGTGCGGGGGCCTGTCGGCTGGGCGACGGCAGCAGTAGCGCTCGCGGCGCTCTTCGCGTGGAACGTCACGCACCTGCCGACGGCGGTGAACCGGGACGGGGGATTCCCGGCCGCCGAGCGCGCCGCCCACGGCGTCGATGACGCGCTGACAGCAGCCGGCCTGGACCCGAGCCAGCCCGTGGACCTCGTCTCCCTGCCGGATTTCAAGTCGACCGAGGCGCTGGCCTATCCACTCATCCGTCTCGGGCGCTCCGTGTACGCGCCGATGGCGAAGGGGCTCGCACCCGGATCCGTCGGGTCAGCGACCGCCCACGCGGTCGTCGTGATGTGCGACCAGCTCTTCCGCGACGCGATCGGCGCGGACTGCGGCGGGCCGGCTGAGGATGCCTATGCGCTCACGCACGAGCTTGGCGACACACCCATAGATCGATTCGAGGCTCACCCAGGGCGCTGGGTCTCGGTCTACGCCGTAGCGGGCAGGTGATCGCAGGAAATGGCGAACGCCGGGGCCCCAGACCCCGGCGTTCGCTGTCCCCGAGACCCGGACGGTGGAGGGCGATCCGGGTCGTGCCCTGGAATGCTCTAGTAGCGGCCGGTTCGGCCGGGGCCTCGTGATACGGAGCGGACCGTGCTCACGGCGGTCACGCCCACCTGGCCGGTCGGGCTGATCCCGCTCACTCGGCCAGCGAGCGGACGGCTGTTGCCCACTGCGCCCATCGGCCGATCGGAGCGCTCTCCGCGTTCGCTGGACGAGCTGGAACCGGTGGAGTTGCTTCCCCCCGGGAATGCCCGGCCGAAGCGTCGCATCCGGACCGCCAGGTAGTACTCCATGATCTGGCGGACCTGCGGCTCGGACAGGAGGTCGTCGGCACGAAGCGCGTACTCGACGCGCGCTGTCGGGTTGGTGGACCCGGCCGCGACGAGGCCGAGGTATTGCGGGGTGTCAGCGTCGTCGCGCAGCTCCCGCAGGCCGCGAGCGAGCTTCGTCGCCGTCCCGAGGGACGGCATCCGGTCACCGCGGATCAGCCGGGAGATCGTCGAGTGATCGACGCCGGATTGCTGGGCGAGTTGCCGCTGCGACATCTTCTTGGCCTTGAGCTGGGCTCGAAGCCACTCGTTGAACGCTCGGCCGTTCTGTGTGGTCATGCTGCCTGGGCGCTCCTACGGGCGTGCCGCGTGCGGTCGAACCCCGCTCGTCCGGTGCCTCGATGCCACGATGATGCTGAGGGTGCCCGGATGCCTGTATCACCCGTTCGTACGGGTCGCGCGAACGGCAGCGTCCGGTCGGAACGGGATGGACGAGTGGGGTCGCCGGCGGTGGACTGGGGTCGCCCGGCGCTCGCCGAGTAGGACGAAAGTACGCCCCCCTTCGCGGCCCCTTTCCGCACGACGCTCGTGGCGTCTGCGGAACGCGAGGTCAGGCGATCGTCGACGCTCGCGTAGAAGCGTCGGCTGCCTCGTCGAGGCGAGCCAGCCCGCGCGGCTTCGACGACACCATGTAGGCGATCGAGCCGAAGACGATGATCGAAAAGACGCTGATGACGCGGTCGAGGAGTGCGATCGCCGTCGCCTCCGGCAATGGGACGCCGTAGGCGACGTGCAGGACACCGACGACGCCGGCCTCGACGATGCCGAGGCCCGCCGGGCTGAGCGGGACTGCCGTCAACAGGGAGCCGATCAGCGCGACGAAGACCGCGCCGGACAGCCCGAGCGAGACGTCCTGGAAGCCGAGCGCCTGGACGACGAAGAACAGCCGCAGCGCCTCGGTCATCCAGATCAGGACGGTCAGGAACCCGAGCCGCGGCAGGCGACGGGTCACCAATGCCCCGAAGACGCCTTCCTCGAAACGGTCGTACAGGTCGAGGACCTGATGCGGCAGCGGCAGGGCGACGATGATCTGACGCCCGAAGTTGCGCATCGTGAGCAGCGCGACCGCGAGGACCGCGACCACCACGACGCCGATCCCGAACACCACCTGGATGGCGGGTGGCAGGCCGCTGCGGAAGCTCCAATAGCCGGCCGCGAGGCCGAGGATCGCGATCGCGAACAGGTCCAGGACGCGCTCGATGAACACGGTCCCGAACGTCCTCGAGAGCGACGCCGTGCTGTTGATCTTCAGCAGGTAGGCGCGGTACACGTCGCCCAGCTTCGCCGGGACGACACAGTTGACGAGCCAGGACAGGAAGATGATCTCGGTGGAATCACGGGTCGACACGTGCTCGCCTGTCCCGCGCAGCAGCGTCGCCCAGCGCAAGCCACGGAGCGGGAACCCGGCATAGAACACGGCGAACGCCATGAGCACGAGTGCGAAGTTCGCGGCGAGGATGAGGCTGGGCACCTTCGCGAGCTGCCCGCCGTTGAGGCTGACGAAGACCGCGATGATGACGATGGGGATGGCGATCGAGAGGATCGTTCGGGGCTGACGCAGACGCCGCGCCAGCGACATCGCCTCGACGTCGGGCTCGGGCTCCGTGACCTGCGCGACGGGAGCCGTGGGCTGGTCCGGGCGGGCGGCCCGCGCATCACTACCGCCGCGCACAGCGGTCCTGGGATCGATCGCTGGCGTCGCCTCCATCGACGGCGACGGTACGGTCTCGTCGGTCCCACCGGCCATCGGCTGATGGTCCTGCCGGGGCTCTCTCATGCTCGGACCGTCGGCTGGCTCCGACCGTTCCCGCGTGCCCGCTGGACCACCTTCGCGAGCGGCGTCCACAGGCGGACCGCATAGCTCGCTCGCCCCGTGATGAGGTCGACGGGGGGAAGCGCGGCGAGCAGTCCCGCGGCGGTCGATGGATCTCCGCGCACGACCGAGTAGGCCACACCGACCTCGAGGATCGTGTGCGCGTCCGACACGGCGACGCCCGGTCGAGCGTGCTCGCGAGCTGCCTCGGCGGCCCGTTCGTTGCCACCACCGACGAGCCGCGCGTTGTGGACCTCGACCCAGTCGACGAGGGACAGCAGCGATACCTGCAAGGAGTCGCGGAGAAGGGAGCTCCGAAGCCGATCGAACGGATGCGGCATCCCGACGAGCCCGCCCTGCTCGCGAACGGCAGCGATCGCGTCGGAGGCGGACAGGCCGCGGTCGATCGGGCGCTCGATGAAGGCGGCGATCAGGTCGCCGGCGAGGGTCCGGACCTCCTGCCCGACGATGACGGTCAACCCGTCCGGCGCCGCATCCCGAGCGCGGAGCGCGCCGTCGATGCGGTCGTGGTCGGTGATGGCGAGGTGGGTGAGACCACGCGCTGCCGCCGCCCGGACGACCTTGGCCGGCTCCGACAGCGAATCGAATGACGCCGAGGTATGGCAGTGAAGGTCGACGAAGGCGCGCGCGCCCACGGCCCCTCCCCGGTCGATCTTCGCGCTGGAGGCCATGACTAGATCTGCTGCACCAGGGACTTCGTGAAGAAGTCGAAGTGCTCGAGCGCGAGACCGGTGCCGAGGGCCACGCAGTCAAGCGAGTTCTCGGCGACGTGGCACGGCACGCCGGTGACCTGGGTGAGCAGCTTGTCGATGTTGCGCAGCAGCGCGCCGCCACCCGACATGACCATGCCCTTGTCGATGATGTCGGAGGACAGTTCGGGCGGCGTCTGCTCGAGGACCGAGCGGACTGCGGCGACGAGCTGCTGCAGCGGCTGCTCGATGGCCTCCATCACCTCCGATGAGGTGATCGGGATCGTGCGCGGCAGGCCCGCGATGAGGTCACGGCCGCGGACCTCCATGGTCAGCTCGCGCTCCAGCGGGAGCGCGGTGCCGATCTGCATCTTGACCTCTTCGGCGGTCCGCTCACCGATCATGAGGTTGTACTTCTTGCGGATGTAGGTCGCGATCGCCTCGTCGAACTTGTTGCCGCCCACGCGAAGCGAATGGGAGACGACGATCCCACCGAGCGCGATGACCGCGATCTCGCTCGTGCCGCCGCCGATATCGATGATCATGTTCCCCGACGGGCCGCTGATCGGGACGTTGGCCCCGATGGCGGCCGCGAGTGGCTCCTCGATGAGATAGGCATCCTTTGCTCCGGCTTTGAGCGCAGCGTCACGGACGGCGCGCTTCTCGACGGACGTGACGCCCGCCGGGACGCTGATCATCACCTCGGGTCGGTTGAAGCCGATGCGTCCTCGAGTGGCCTTGGCGATGAAGAATCGCAACATCGCCTCGGTGATCACGTAGTCGGCGATGACGCCGTCCTTCATCGGCCGGATCGCCTGGATGTTGCCGGGCGTGCGCCCGATCATCTCGCGCGCATCCTCGCCGACCGCCACGATGCGGTTGTCGTCGGAGACCGCCACCACCGATGGCTCGGTGATGACGATGCCTTTGCCCTTGACGTAGACCAGCACGTTGGCCGTGCCGAGGTCGATCCCGATCTTCATGAGGTGGAGAGGTGGGTCCCTTCTTCGGCGCGCTCGATGTCCGCGAGGCGTTCGATCCTGGCGCCGAGCTCCAGGAACTTGCCCTCGATGTTCTCATAGCCCCGGTGAACGTGGTGCGCACCGTGGATGGTGGTCTCGCCATCGGCCGCCAACGCCGCGAGGATCAGGGAGGCACCAGCACGCAGATCGCCGATCTCGACATCCGCCCCGCGGAGCTGGGCACGGCCGGTGATGACCGCGTGCTGCGGGTCGACGATGTCGACCTTGGCGCCCATCCGGCGGATCTCGGACAGCCAGTCGAGGCGATCCTCGAAGATCGCCTCGTTGACATGCGAGACGCCCGTCGCCTGCGTGAGGAGAACGGACGTCGGCGGCTGCAGGTCGGTCGCGAATCCGGGATAGGCACCCGTCTCGAAATCCACCGCCCGAAGCCCTGGACCGTCGAGTGCGGTGCCGTCCACATCGATCGTGTCAGAGCCGCACTGGACATCGACGCCGGTCCGTCCGACGACGTCGAGGAACGCGCCGAGGTGGTCACACGGCGCACCGGTCAGGTTGATCCGCCCGCCTGTCACCGCCCCGGCGATCACGAACGTGCCGGCCTCGATGCGATCAGGGATCACGCGGTGCTCCGCACCACGCAACCGACGCTTCCCGTGGACCTCGATGGTGTCCGGGTAGGTGCGCGCGACCTCCGCGCCCATCTTCTGGAGGAAGGTGATGAGGTCGTCGACCTCCGGCTCCTGGGCGGCGGGGCGGATGACGGTGTGACCTTGGGCGAGCGTCGCTGCGAGCATCGCGTTCTCGGTGCCCATCACCGTGACGAACGGAAACCGCAGCTCCGCGCCGCGCAGACGACCCGGCGCCGTCGCGAAGTAGTAGCCGTTCCGGTACTCGATCTCAGCGCCCAGCGCACGCATCGCGTCGACGTGGAGGTTGACCGGCCGTCGGCCGATGCGGTCACCGCCCGGGTTGCTGATGATCACCCTGCCGAACCGCGCGAGCAGTGGGCCGAGCAGCATGAACGACGCGCGCATCTTCGCGGCCGCCTCGAGCGGGACGAACTGCCACTCGACGTCGCCCGCGGCGACCTCGTACACGTTCTCCTCGGGATGATCGACGACGACGCCCAGCTCGATGAGCGTCTGGGCCATGACCCGCACGTCCTCGATCTCCGGCACGTTGGTGATGCGGCACCGCTCACCGGTCAGTGTCGCCGCGGCCAGCATCTTGAGTGCCGCGTTCTTGGCCCCGCTGATGGCGACCGATCCCGAGAGCGGTCGCCCGCCCTCGACGCGAAAGACCTCCCGCGCCACGGGCTCCGGGACGTATTCCCAGTGGAAGGGACGTGCATCAGCCATCATTCGCTCCGAGGGGCGAGCGCGCTCGGTGGAGCGCGTCGGCCCGAGGGGTCCGCCATCGTGGCGCTACCCGCGGTGCCGCGGGCCTTCCCGATGTCGACGCTCCGCGACCCGGATCCGCAGCAGCGCCTGCTGGAGAGCAGCTCGCGCCGCCGCCAGATCGGCACCCTCGTGATAGCCCGTCTCGAGCGCTCGCTCCGCCTCGCGGCGGGCCTCCTGCGCCTTCTCGAGGTCGATCTCGCTGGCCATGTCGGCGGTCTCGGCGAGGACCACCACCTTGTCCGGTCGAACCTGCAGGAAGCCACCGACGATCGCGAACGATTCCTCGACGCCATCCTTGCGGAAGCGCAACTCACCGACGCCCAGCGTCGAAACGAGCGGGGCGTGGTGCGGCAGCACGCCCAGCTCGCCTTCGGAGCCGGGAACCTGGACGGAATCGACCGTGTCCGAGTAGACCTGACGCTCGGGCGTGACGATCTCCAACTGGAGCGGCATCAGCTTGCGAGCCTCTCCGCGTTCTTGCGGACGTCCTCGACGGTGCCGGCGAGGAAGAAGGCCTGCTCCGGCAGCGTGTCGGTCTTGCCCTCGAGGATCTCCTTGAACGAGGCGACGCTGTCCTTGATCGACACGTACGCGCCCGACCGACCGGTGAAGACCTCGGCCACGAAGAACGGCTGGCTCGCGAACCGCTGCAGCCGGCGAGCACGTGCGACCGTGGCCTTGTCCTCCTCGGACAGCTCATCGATCCCGAGGATCGCGATGATGTCCTGCAGGTCGCGGTAGCGCTGGAGGACGCGCTTGGTCTCCTGCGCGACCTCGTAATGCTCCTGGCCGACGACATTCGGGTCGAGGACGCGCGACGTCGACGTCAGCGGGTCGACCGCTGGGTAGATGCCGAGCTCCGCGATCGAGCGCTCGAGGCGGATCGTCGAGTCGAGGTGGGCGAAGGTCGTCGCCGGGGCCGGGTCGGTGTAGTCGTCCGCCGGCACGAACACCGCCTGGAGCGATGTGATCGAGCCCTTCTTCGTCGACGTGATGCGCTCCTGCAGGCCGGCCATCTCCGTCGCGAGGTTCGGCTGATAGCCGACCGCGGACGGCATGCGGCCGAGGAGCGCGGACACCTCGGACCCGGCCTGGGTGAACCGGAAGATGTTGTCGATGAACAGGAGGACGTCGCGGCCCTCCTCGTCGCGGAAGTACTCGGCCATCGTCAGGCCGGTCAGCGCGACTCGCTGGCGCGCGCCGGGCGGCTCGTTCATCTGCCCGAACGCGAACGCCGTCTTGGCGAGGACGCCCGACTCGGTCATCTCGTGGATGAGGTCGTTGCCCTCGCGGCTGCGCTCGCCGACGCCCGCGAACACTGAGTAGCCCGAGTGCTCCTGGGCGACGTTGCGGATCAGCTCCTGGATGATGACCGTCTTGCCGACGCCCGCCCCACCGAAGATGCCGACCTTGCCACCCTTCTTGAACGGGCAGATCAGGTCGATGATCTTGAGGCCGGTCTCGAACACCTCGACTTCCGTCGACTGCTCATCGAACGGCGGCGCGTCCCGATGGATCGGCAGCGTCTGCCCGGCCTCGACCGGGCCCTTGTTGTCGATCGGCCGACCCAGGACGTCGAACACGCGGCCGAGCGTCGCCTCACCCACCGGCACCGAGATCGGAGCGCCGGTGTCGCGCACCGGGACGCCCCGCGCCAGCCCGTCGGTCGTCGTCATCGCGACAGAGCGGACCCAGTTGTTGCCGAGGTGCTGCTGGACCTCGCAGACGAGCGAGTCCTGCCCCTGCCGGTCGATCTCGACCGCGTTGAGGATCGACGGCAGCTTGCCGGCGGGGAACTCGATGTCGACGACGGGTCCGGTGATCTGGATGACTCGACCGGTACCGGTCGGAGCAGCGGTCGCCATGGGTGGAGTGCCTCCTGCGTCGGTGCGCGTCAGCGGGCGTTGGCGCCCGACGCGATCTCGATCATCTCGCGGGTGATGTTGGACTGACGGACCTTGTTGTACGAGAGCGTCAGGTCCTCGATGAGCTCTTCGGCGTTCTCGGTCGCGTTCTTCATCGCGACCATCCGGCTCGACTCCTCGCTGGCCTTCGACTCGAGCACCGCCTGGAACAGTCGCGTCGCGACGTACCGAGGCAGCAGCTGCTCGAGGACAGCGCCCGCGTTCGGCTCGAAGATGAACTGGTTGCCGGGGATGCCCTCGGTGTCCTCGGATGGCTCCACGGGGAGCAGTCGGTCGCGTTCCGGACGCTGCGTCAGGGTCGTGACGAAGCGGCTGTAGATGATGTCGACAACGTCGAACTTGCCCGCGAGGTAGTCGTCGGTGATGAGCCGTGCCAGCGGGATCACGTCTGCGAACGCCGGGCGGTCGCCGAACCCGGCGAAGTGCGCCTCCATCGGGACGCCTGCGCGGCGCATCGCATCGCGCCCTTTGCGCCCGACCGTCACGACCGCAAGCTCGCCCTTCGATTCCGTGATGTCGCGAGCGGCGAACCGGATGGTATTGGTGTTCAGCGGCCCGGCCAGGCCACGATCGGTCGTGACGAGGATGATCAACCGCTTGCCGCCTTCACGTTCGGCGAGCAGCGGATGATCCTCGGCACTCAGCACGGTGGCGAGGTCTGCGAGGACCTCGTCGATGACGTCGCTATACGGCCGGGCAGCGAGCGTCGCGTCCTGCGCGCGCTTGAGCTTCGATGCAGCCACGAACTGCATCGCCCGGGTGATCTGCTTGATGTTGCGGACCGCCCCGATCCGGCGCCGGATATCCCGTTGAGAGGCCATGGGATGTCAGCGCCCGCCGTGTTCGGTGGGGCCGTACGCAGCCGTCACTTCTTCGCGTCGTCCGTCGGGACGGCCTCATCCGCATCCGTTGCGGCCACCGCCTGGGCATCGTCGGGCTCCGCGGCCGCTTCCTGCTCTGCGGCGTCTCCGGCGTCTGCGGCTTCTCCGGCGTCCGCGGCCGGCGCGGTGCGCTCCGGCGTGGTCGAGATGGATGCGGCTGCCGGCGCATCGGTCTTGGGAGCTGCCGGCTTGGCAGCGTCCATCCCGAAAACGTCGACACGGAAGCGCTCGACCGCTTCGTCCAGGGCCTGCTTCAGCTCGTCGGTGAGGTTCTTGGTGTCGCCGAGCTCCTTGAGGATGTCCGGTCGATCGGTCTCGAGGAAGCGGTAGAACTGCGACTCGAAATCACGCACGCGCGGGGTCGGGACGTCGTCGAGCTTCCCGGTGGTCGCGACATAGAGGATCGCGACCTGCTTCTCGACCGGGAGTGGCTGGTACTGCGGCTGCTTGGTGATCTCCGACAGTCGCTCGCCGCGGGTCAGCTGGTCGCGTGTCGCCTTGTCGAGGTCCGACGCGAACTGGGCGAACGCGGCGAGTGCACGGTACTGCGCGAGGTCGAGCTTGAGTGGTGCGGCGACCGACTTCATGGCCTTGGTCTGGGCGGCGGAACCGACACGCGAGACCGAGATGCCGATGTTGAGGGCGGGCCGCTGCCCGGCGTTGAACAGGTCGGTCTCGAGGAAGATCTGGCCGTCTGTGATCGAGATGACGTTGGTCGGGATGTACGCCGACACGTCGCCGGCCTGCGTCTCGATGATCGGCAGGGCGGTCAGCGATCCACCGCCGTTCTGTTCGTTGAGCCGCGCAGCCCGCTCGAGGAGCCGGCTGTGGAGGTAGAAGACGTCGCCAGGGTAGGCCTCGCGGCCGGGTGGACGACGAAGCAGGAGCGCCATCTCGCGGTAGGCCCAGGCGTGCTTGGACAGGTCGTCGTAGACGCACAGCGCGTCCTTGACGAGGCCCTGGTCGCCGACCTCGACGCCGTTCTCCATGACCTCCTCGCCGATCGCCGCACCGGTGTACGGGGCGAGGTACTGGAGCGGAGCCGGATCGTCGGCGCCGGCCACGACGACGATCGTGTGCTCCATCGCGCCGTGCTCCTCGAGCACCGCGACGGTGTTCGCGACGGTCGACAGCTTCTGGCCGATCGCCACGTAGATGCAGACGAGACCCTTCCCCTTCTGGTTGATGATCGCGTCGATGGCGATGGCCGTCTTGCCGGTCTGCCGGTCGCCGATGATCAGCTCGCGCTGGCCGCGACCGATCGGGATCAGCGCGTCGATCGCCTTGACGCCGGTCTGGACCGGGGTGTCGACCGACTGACGCACGATGCCGCCCGGAGCGATCCGCTCGACTGGGCGGCTCGCGGTCGCATTGATCGGACCCTTGTCGTCGAGCGGCCGGCCGAGCGCGTCGACGACGCGGCCCAGCAGCGCGGCTCCGACCGGCACCTCGACGACGCGGCCGGTCGTCTTGACCTGGTCGCCTTCCTTGATCTGCTTGTAGTCGCCCAGGATGACTGCGCCGACCGTCTCCTCCTCGAGGTTGAGCGCCATGCCCATGATGCCGTTGGGGAACTCGAGCAGCTCCGACGCGAGCGCGTCCTGCAGGCCGTAGATGCGCGCGATCCCGTCGCCGACCTCGACGACGGTGCCCACGGACCGCATCTCGATCGAGG
>DATHTG010000181.1:0-6605 GCA_035463515.1 Candidatus Limnocylindrales bacterium | reverse complement strand
ATGCGCTCGAGGCGGCGGGACTCGTGAGCCGGCGGTCGGTACGGCATGGCGTCGGGCGACCGCGGCACGTCTACGACGTCACGGACGCGGCCCAGGACCTCTTCCCGGCCAACTACGACGGACTCGCACTCGGGCTGCTTGCCGCTATCCGTTCGATCGGCGGCGAGGGCCTGGTCGATGACGTGTTCGAGGAGCGGCGACGGACGACGAGCGATCGCGTCCGTCAGCGCATCGCGGATCGGCTACCCGCGGACGCCCCGCTGATCGACCGCGCGCGGGAGCTGGCGGTCATCCAGGACGAGCAGGGCTATCTGGCCGAGGCAGTCCTCTGCGCCGACGGCGTGATCCGGCTGGTAGAGCGGAATTGCGCCATCCATCGCATCGCCGCCGACACGACCGCTGCCTGCCAGGCCGAGCTCGACCTCTTCCGGGAGATCCTCGGGTCCGACGTCGAGCGCGAGACGCACATCGCCGCGGGCGATCGCTGCTGCACGTACCGGATCGGCGAAGCGCGAGCCTGACCCACGGCCGACACCGTGCGGAAAGATGCCTCGAGCGCAGGAGATCCTCCATGCAGACCCGCTCGATCCCGCCCACCCCTGACGACCGCTCGCCAGCCGGGGCCGAGGTCCGGTACCTGATCGGCGGCGAGACCGGCGACATGATCCACTCGACGGTCCCGCCGGGTCAGGTGAACAGGGCGACCATCCACGCCACCGTGAGCGAGTTCTGGCACGTGCTCTCGGGCGAGGGGCGGATCTGGCGACGGGACGCCACCGGCGAGGAGACGACCGTCCTGCTAAGGGGCGTTTCCATCGACATCCCCGTGGGGACGGCCTTCCAATACCGCTGCGACGGTGTCGACCCGCTCGAATTCATCTGCATCACGATGCCGCCCTGGCCCGGACACCACGAAGCCACGATCATCGAAGGGCCGTGGGAAGCGACGGCTCCCGAAGGCCGGGCGATATCACCGGGTGATCCACCCGACCGCTGAACCGACGAGTGGATGGAGTAGAGCCGGTCGATCCGCCGGTTGGAGCACGGGGGTGAACGGTCGGACCGCTGCGACAGGCCCGCTGGGGGCTGGCGGGGTTCGTTCGTCGGTCGCGTCGCCGGGTGATCCGATCGCGCCGGGCTACGCCTCTTCGCGCTCGACGACGACCCGCGGGGCGGGCTCGACGCGCGGCTTCGGGACGTCAGACACGTTCGGCACGAACGATGCGGCGAGCGACGTGGAGGCGGCCTGTTCCTGGTCCTCGACGGAGAGGATGCCGAGCCGGCCGAGCGTCGCCATCTCGTCGCGGATATAGGTCTTGAGCATCTCCGGGCCGTCGGTGTTGATCGTGAACCGCACGCCGTTACGGCGGAACGTGTCGAAGATCCAGCGGAACTCGTCCCAGCCCGACACGACCTTGGTATTCAGGTTCGACGACGGGCAGATCTCGAGCACGATTCCGCGTTCCCGGATCATCTCCATCGCCCGCGGGTCGTAGGCCGCCTTGACCCCGTGACCGATCCGGTCGGGCTCGAGCAGCTCGACGACCCGGGTGATCTCGTCGACCGGTCCGGCCTCGCCGGTATGCACCGTGATGCCGAGCCCGTACTGGCGGGCGCGTCGGAACAGTCGACGGTAGTCGGCCACGCGGAAGGTCGATGACTCGGGCCCGGCGATATCGACGCCGACCACGCCGCGGTCCCGCCAACCGATCGCCTTCTCCGCGATGATCTCGTTGAGCTCATACGGGAATGCGCGGTCGAGGCAGAAGATGAGCCCGGGCTTGACCGGATACTCGAGCGTCGCCTTGTCCATGCCCCGCAGGGCGGCCGCGATGATGTGGTCAAGATCCTGCTCGCCGCCGCGGTTCCGCTTCATCGGGTTGAAGCGGAGCTCCATCGTCGTGATGTTGTTCTTGCGGTAGGCGCCGCCGACGACCTCGTATACCGCGCGCTCGACCGCGATCGGCGAGCTCTGGATGAGCTCGGTCCAGTGGAACAGCTGCAGATAGCCGTCGAAGCTCTGGGAGCGCTTCGAGACCGTGATCATGTCCCGGAATTCCCAGTAGTCCTTCGTGGGCAGCTTGATGCCCTGCGCGTGGGCGATGCCCCACATGATCGCCGGGGTGACGGCGCCACCAAGGTGGCAGTGCAGCTCTGCGAGTGGGATGCGGCGGGAGAGCTGTCGGGCCATCGAGCTGAGGATAGCGTCAGGCGTGCCGCCGCGGGGTCACATGCAGCCGGGCAGTCCCTTGGGACCATCGCAGCGCACGAGCTGGACGGTCAGTCCACCGTCGGAGGTGAACGTCGCTCGAGCCTGATCGAGGATCGCGAGCGTGCCTTCCGCCGAGTTGATGGCATCCGGATGATCGCCGTCGACCACGCCGATCGGGTCCCACCAGCTGCCACCGACGTCGATGCCACTCCAGAGTCCACAGTGACCCAACGTGAACGGACGGGGACCCGGGGTGACCGGCGGCTGCGACTGTGGCTCGATCGCCATGAGGGAGGCATCCTGCCGCTCGATCGTCAGCCTGCCGCCGCCCGCGGCGGCCGTGATGTGGTACGAGACGGCGCCACGGGCGGCCTCGATCGTCACGTCACCCTGCGGGCGGGCCGCGAGCGATCGTGGACAGCCACCACCTTCGACACACCCGAATGGACCGACCTGGATATAGGTCGGCGCGATGCCGGCGGGGACAAGCTCGCCGGTCTCCGCGAGGATCCGGCGGCATTCGTCCAGGCCGAGGTTGACGCACGCCATCGGAACGCCCGTCAGCTCGACCCCCGTCGGCGCAGAGTCCGTGGGCGCCGAGGGCGGTGTCGAGTCGGGTGTCGGCGCTTGAGTGGATCCGACAGAGGGCGTCGTCCCCGTCGCGCACGCGCCGAGCACGACCGTCGCGAGGATGACGAGCGCGGTCAGACGGCCTCGTGGCATGGCACCCGGACGTCGGGGCACCGCCCGCGGTTCCTGTCCGCGCGTCCCTTAGCCGGCGAGAGGGACGACGCGACCCTCCGCGTCCAGCGTCGCCTGCCGGCGCTTCGCCTTCAGCTCGGCGTCCGGCACCTGGTCGCGAGCGTGGTAACTCGACCGCACGAGCGGCGCGGATTCGACGTGCTTGAAGCCGAGGGAGAGCGCGGCCGTCTTCATCTCGGCGAACTCGTCGGGATGGTAGTAGCGCTCGAGCGGGAGGTGCTGCATCGATGGCCGCAGGTACTGGCCGATCGTCAGGATGTCGACGTCGTTCTCGCGGAGCGCCTCGAACGCCTCCTGCAGCTCGTCGCGGCTCTCGCCGAGACCGACCATCAGGCTCGACTTCGTGTGGACCGCGTAGCCGATCTCGCGCGCCATCTCCTTCGCGCGGCGGAGGACGTAGAGCGACCGGTCCCAGCGCGCTCGCTTCCGGACAGGCTTCTGGAGGCGTCGAACGGTCTCGAGGTTGTGGTTGAGGATGTCGGGGCGGGCGTCCATGACGGTCAGAAGGCGATCGTCGGAACCGTCGAAGTCGGGGATCAGCACCTCGATCCCCATCCCGGGGCTCGTCTCGCGCATCCGCGCGATGGTCTCAGCGAAGATCCGGGATCCGCCGTCGGCCAGGTCGTCCCGCGCGACGCTTGTGACCACCACGTGCTCCAGACGCATGGCCGCGACGGCCTCGGCGACCCTGCGCGGCTCGTCGTCGTCGAACCAGGTCGGGCGGCCGGTCTTGACCGCGCAAAACCCACAGGCACGGGTGCACGTGTCGCCGAGGATCATGATCGTCGCCGTGCGCTGGTCCCAGCACTCCCCGATGTTCGGGCAGTGGGCCTCCTCGCAGACCGTATTGAGCTGGAGGCCGCGCAGCAGGCCCTTCAGGTCGTGGTAGTTCTCGCCTGACGGCATCCGCGCTCGGATCCAGTCGGGGTGACGGCGCATCGGCGTCGTCGAGCCACCCATCGCGATCGTGTCGGGGACGGGCACGGGATGGTGCGCGGCCGTTGATGGCGGCTCGAACATCGGCAGCTCACGGGCCATGGCGGGAGTGTAGTCGCGTTCCGGCCCGTGAGCGGTCAGGGCGCGCCGTCGGGCGGGGCGTGGAAGCGACTGCTGATCGCGCTCGTCGCGCGATCCCCGTCGAGGGCGACGAGCAGCAGATACCAGTCGCCAGCAGCTTCGAACGCTGCCCTCCGTCCAGGATCCAGCATGGCGAGGGGGATGCTGCTCTTGAACCCGTCTGGGCTCTCGTTGCTCCCGAAGTCTTGGCAGGCCTCCCCCGGCGTCCAGTCCACGCGCGATGCGCTATCCGATGGGAGTCGTGGCGGGGCCGCGAAGCACAGGTAGACCGACGAGACCGTGGTAAGCCAGCCAGGCGCATCGACCTCGACTGTCGTCGGGGTCGCCCAGACGCGCAGAACGACCGGCGTCCCGAAGTCGAGCGAGCTTTCGCCGACGCAGCCGCCCGCGATGACCGCCGTCAACCCGAGACCCAGGAGCCGCCGCTCAGCGCCCATCGAACGTCGCGCGCAGGCCGCTCGCGAGGTCGCGCGGCACGTAACCGAGCTCCGTCGCGGCCTTGGCCGAGGAGCCCCAGAACGTGACGCCGATCGACGAGCGGGCGACCTCGCCGAGGTCATCGGGGAGACCCATCGCGCGGGCGAGCGTCGCCGGGGCGCGTGAACCGAGCCGGATGAAGAACGTCGGGATCTCGAGCCGCGGCAGTGTCCGCCCGCCGAGCCGCGCTGCGACCTGCATGGCGTCCCGAAGCTTCATGTTCTGTCCGCCGAGAAAGTACGACTCCCCGATCCGCCCGCGATCGAGCGCCGCGATGATCCCGGACGCGACGTCATCGACGTACACCGGCGAGATCCCGAGGTCGCCGACGGCGACGTAGCGGAGTGTGCCGTCGTATGCAGCTAAGAGCTGCTGGCCGACCGCCGAGTGGTCCCGCGGCCCGTACGTGGTCCCCGGTTGGGCGATGACGATCCGGCCGCCGGCCCCGATCCGCTCCTGCACCGCGCGGTGGGCGAGGAACTTCGTCTCGTCGTAGTAGCTGAGGAACCCCTCCGAGAGATCCCGGCGGTATCGCTCGTCGACGATCCGTCCGTGGGTATTCCCGGCGACGTTGATGGTGGAGACATCGACGAGTCGGTCCAGCCCGGCGGTCGCGAACGCGTCAAGGACACGATGCGTCGCACCGACGTTGGCATCGTGCATCCGCGGCCGCTCGCTCGCGGGGATGCCCACCCGATACATGCCGGCGAGGTGGATCGCCGCCTCCGTTCCGCGCATCGCGTCGACGATCGACGCGGTCCGGGTCAGATCGCCCTCGCGGAGATCGACGCCCATCGCGGCAAGCCCCTCGGCTCGCTCGAGGTCGCGCACGACCGCTGTGACGCGGTCCCCGCGAGCCATCAGCCGCCGGACGACGGCCTCACCGATGAACCCGGCGCCACCGGTGACGAAGACGCGCATCAGCCGGGCTGGACGGGTCGCGACGGAGTCGTCGCGCTCGTCAGTAGATCGGGGTGTCGGGCCCGACCGCTTCGAGCCACGCCTTGATGTCGCGCAGCAGCGCGGCGCCGCCGGCGCCGTCGTTGGCGCGGTGGTCGACGCCGAGGACCATGTTCATCACGGGGCGGATCGCGATGACGTCGCCGTCCGGAGTGGACTGGACGACCGGCCGCTTGGTGATCGCCTCCATCGTGACGATCCCGACCTCGGGAACGTTGAGGATGGGCATCACAAGGTTCGTCCCGAGATAGCCGGTGTTGTCGACGGTGAAGGTGCCACCCCCGAAGTCGTCGAGGCGGAGCTTGTTCGCGCGGGCTCGATTCGCGACGTCGGTGATCGCGACGTTCAGGCCATGGATCGACAGCGTGTCGGCGTCCCGGATCACCGGCACGAGCAGCCCGTCGTCGACGGCGACAGCGACGCCGATGTTCACCCGCCGCTTCGCGAGCAACCCTTGCTCCGTCCAGTGGGCGTTGAACGTCGGGTTGCGCTTCAGCGCCTCGGCTGACGCTTTCACGACGAACGGCACGAAGCTCAGCGAGATGCCTTCCTTGGCCTGGTAGCCCCTCTTTGCGGCCTCGCGGAGGGCGACGAGCCGGGTCGCATCGACCTCCATCTGCACGTAGGCGTGGGGTGCCTGGAGCGCGCGGGTCATCTGTGCCGCGATGCCCTTGCGCATCTGGGTCATCGGCACGAGGGCCTCGTCGGCACCCTCGGGGAACGTCACGGTGGCGCCGGTGGGCATCGCGGCGCGTGCCGCGGGGGCCGTGGGAGCTGCGGCAGGAGCGGCCGCCGCGGCCGGGCCCGGGGTCGCGGGCGCGGATGTCTGCGAGTTCGGAGCCGCCGGGGCCGGCGCGGGCTGGGCTCCGGTCCGGATCGCCTCGACCACCGCGAGCACGTCATCCCTCGTGATCCGACCGCCACCACCCGTTCCCTGGATCTGCTCGGCGTTCAGGCCGTGTTCGCGCAGCAGCCGCCGCACGGCGGGCGTCATCCGCGCCTCGGGCTCGCCCTGGGCGGTCGGTGGGGCCGCCGTGGCAGCGGCGGCGGGTCGTTCCGCGGGGGCGGACGCCGCGGGAGCAGGCGCCCCGGGCCTGCTCGTGGGCGAGGACCCATT
>DATHTG010000180.1:0-1965 GCA_035463515.1 Candidatus Limnocylindrales bacterium | reverse complement strand
GGGTGATCCAGGCGTTCATCGTCATGATCGCGACGCTCATGGTCCTCGGCGAGCTCGGGCTCGACATCGGCCCGGCGATCGCGGGGCTCGGCGTCGTGGGCATCGCGGTCGGTTTCGGAGCGCAGGCGTTCGTGCGCGACTACCTCAACGGCGCGCTCATCCTCGTCGAGAACCAGTTCGCCAAGGGCGACGTCGTGCGGGTCGCCGGCGTGGCCGGCACGGTGGAGGACTTCAGCCTGCGCCGGACGACGCTGCGCGACCTCGACGGCGTCGTCCACACCGTGCCCAACGGCGAGATCAAGGTCGCCTCGAACCTGACCCGCGTCTGGGCCCGGATCAACCAGGACGTGACGATCGCCTACGGCACGGACGTCGACCGGGCGATCGACGTGGTCGACACCGTCGGACGGGAGATGGCCGAGGACCCGATCTGGAAGCGACGGATCCTCGAGCCGCCACGGGTCGAGCGGGTCGAGGGCATCGGCGAGTACGGCATCACGTTCAAGCTGCTCGGTTCGGTGCGGGCCGGCGAGCAGTGGTCCACCGCCGGCGAGCTGCGCAAGCGCCTGCTGGCCGCGTTCGCGGCGAACGGGATCGAGATCCCGCGCCCCCAGCGCGTGGTCCTCTCGCGCGACCCCACCGAGCTCGCGTTCGGCGGCGAGCCGGCCGCCGGGCCCGAACCGGTCGCCGGCGCGGTCGACGGCGACGGCGCCTGAGCCCCGGGGCGGCTGCGCTCCGCGGGTAGAATGGCGCGGCCACACAGGAGGATTTTGGTGAGCGTCGAACCCTCCGCGTCCCCCGAGATCGAGAACCTGTTCGCCGAACGCCGGGTCTATCCGCCGTCACCGGAGTTCGCGGCCCAGGCCAACGCGACCGCCGACCTGTACGAGGAGGCGGAACGCGACTTCGAGGCCTTCTGGGCGCGGCTCGCCCGCGAGCGGCTGAGCTGGTCGACCCCGTTCACGACGACGCTCGACTGGGACCTCCCGTTCGCGAAGTGGTTCGAGGGCGGCCAGCTCAACGTCAGCTACAACTGCATCGACCGCCACGTCGAGGCGGGGCTCGGCGACAAGGTCGCCTACCACTGGATCGGCGAGCCCGGCGACACCCGCACCCTCACGTTCCGCGACCTGCAGCGCGAGGTGTCGAAGACGGCCAACGCGCTGATCGAGCTCGGCGTGCGGACCGGCGATCGCGTCGCGATCTACATGCCGATGGTGCCCGAGCTGCCGATCGCGATGCTCGCCTGCGCCCGGATCGGCGCGCCGCACACGGTCGTCTTCGGCGGCTTCTCCGCCGAGGCGCTCAGCGGCCGCATCAACGACTGCGGGGCGAAGGTCCTCATCACCGCCGACGGCGGCTACCGGCGGGGCAAGAAGGTCGGGCTCAAGCACCACGCCGACGAGGCGCTCGCCGACACGCCGACGATCGAGAGCGTGATCGTCGTCGATCGCTTCGGCGACGGCGTCCACATGGTCCCGCGCCGCGACCACTGGTGGCACGACCTCGTCGACCGCCAGTCGGAGGACTGCCCGCCGGTGCCGGTCGACTCGGAGCACATGCTCTACCTGCTCTACACGAGCGGGACGACGGCCAAGCCGAAGGGCATCCTGCACACGACCGCCGGCTACCTGCTCGGCACGTCGTTCACCCACGAGATGATCTTCGACGTCAAGCCGGACGACGTGTACTGGTGCGCCGCCGACATCGGCTGGGTGACCGGCCACAGCTACATCGTCTACGGGCCGCTGGCCAACGCGACGACGAGCATCCTGTACGAGGGTTCGCCCGATACGCCCGGCTGGGACCGCTGGTGGCAGATCGTCGAGGACTACAAGGTCTCCATCCTGTACTGCGCTCCGACGGCGATCCGGGCGTTCATGAAGCAGGGTCCGGAGCTGCCCGCCAAGCACGACCTGTCGACGCTGCGCCTGCTCGGGTCGGTCGGCGAGCCGATCAATCCCG
>DATHTG010000179.1:0-1954 GCA_035463515.1 Candidatus Limnocylindrales bacterium | reverse complement strand
ATGGAACTCGCCAAGGCGCGGTGGCTCACGAAATCCGCTGGCACGTGGCAGATCACCGACATGGGCCGGGCGGCGCTCGACCGGTTCTCGGACCCAGTCGCGCTCTATCGGGCGGCTGCGCGGGGCCAAGATCCGAGAGTCATCCCCACGGCGTCCAGCGACGTCGGCGACGTGTTCGCGGGCTGCTTCCTGTCGATCGCCGGCTCCCTGGTCGGGGCGGTCATCGGGACGATCGTGCTGTTCGTGCGGATGCTGCCCGACCCATCGCTGGGTCTGGTCGTCGGCTTTGCGACGGCCTTCGTCGTCGGCGCGGTCCTCGGCCTCCTTTCCAGCTTCTCGATCGCCGGCTTTGCGGGCCGTTTCGGTCCTCACGCTGAGAACGTCTGGGTGACTGTGACCGCCCTTGTCGCGGCTATCTCCGCGGCGCTGACGCCGTCCCTCCTGATCGCGGTCGATACCGCCCGCTAGTCGCGTAGAAGGACAACGTGCAGCGTCTTCCAAGGCGGATTGGGTAAGGTCCTCGACATTCGATAGAGCAGCGCTCAGCGAATCGAGAACGGAGCACCAGCCATGTCACTCGCCCGCGTCCAGTTCTTCTCGATCTCGCTCGATGGTTTCGGGACCGGCGAAGGTCTGAGCCGGGACGAACCGTTCGGCCACGCCGGCGAACGGCTCCACGAATGGATGTTCCTGACACGCTGGTGGCACGAGAGGACCGGCGAGCCGGGTGGCAGCAGCGGTGTCGATGACGCGCTGTTGCGCCTCCACGACAAGGGTGTCGGCGCCGAGATCATGGGTGCCGGGAAGTTCGGCCCGCCCGGATGGCATGACGATCCCGACTGGAAGGGCTGGTGGGGGCCCGATCCGCCGTTCCACACACCGACCTTCATCCTGACCCATCACCCGCGCCCGCCGATCGAGATGGACGGCGGGACGACGTTCCACTTCATCGATGCCGCGCCGGCGGAAGCACTCGAGACGGCCCGCGCGGCTGCGGGTGGCCAGGACGTCCGCCTCGGCGGGGGCGCCACGATGATCCGCGAGTTCCTTGCCGCCCGGCTCATCGACCACATGCACGTCGCGGTCGTCCCGATCGTGCTCGGCCGGGGCGTCCGCCTCTGGGACGGGCTCGAGGGCCTCGAGAGGGATTACGTGATCGAGGCGACCTCGTCGCCCAGCGGCGTGACGCACCTTCTGTTCACGCGTGGTGCTGCGTGATGCCCGTGGCGCCGTGAGCGACTCGCAGGCTGAGCTCATCATCACCGGCTGCACGGCCCTGGTGCACGGCCCTGACGAGGGAATCGCGTTTGAGGAGGACGCGACGATCGTCGTTCGCGACGGCGTCATCGAATCCGTTGGTACCGGCCTAGCGGCCATCGAGGCTCGGGAGGTCATCGATGCCCGTGGGCAGCTGGCCATGCCCGGGCTCATCAACTGCCACACCCACGCGCCGATGGTCACGCTGCGCGGCGTCGCCGAGGACGTGCAGACCGACGAGTGGTTCAACGACTACGTCTGGCCGATCGAGTCCAACCTGACCGAGAAGGACGTCGAGCTCGGCGCCCGGCTCGCCTGCGCCGAGATGATCCGCGGCGGCGTCACGACCTTCGCCGACCACTACTTCTCGATGGACGTCGTGGCTCGCGTCGTGGAGCAGACCGGGATCCGCGCGCACCTCGGCGAGGCGTTCTTCTCGTCGCAGGGACCGGAAGGACGGGAGAAGTCGCTGCGATTCGCGCTCGAACATCGTGGTGCGGCTGCAGGTCGGATCAGGACATCGCTTGCGCCGCACGCGCCGTACACCGTCGACGACGCCGACCTCGCCGCGACGGCAGAGCTGGCCCGTGAGCACGAACTGCCGATCCACATCCACGCCTCGGAGAACCGCGCCCAGGCCGAGGTGAGCCTCGAGCGCCGCGGCATCACGCCGATCGAGGTCCTGCAGCGGACCGGG
>DATHTG010000178.1:0-4592 GCA_035463515.1 Candidatus Limnocylindrales bacterium | reverse complement strand
CGCGCACCGCGGCCGACCTGGTGAAGATCGGCGCGGCGCTGATGCGCCAGGGCGGCACGCTGACGGCGCTCGGCATCGTCGAGGTGCCCGAGGGGATGCCGCTCTCCGAGGGTGCGACCCGAGCGCGCCACGCGCGGCGACTCTTACAGAAGGTCCTCGACTACGCCCCGAACGGCACGCCGATCCACCCGATCGTGCGGATCGGTCGCCACGCGTCGGAAGGGATCATCGAGGCGTCTGCCGAGCAGGAGGCGGACCTCATCATCTTCGGCTGGGGCGGCAAGGCGCCGATCGGCAACGACGGCCGAAATGGCGGGCCGATGGTCTTCTCCCCGACGATCGACGAGGTCGTCCGCGAGTCGCCGTGCGACATCGCCGTGGTCAAGCAGCGTGGCTCGCGGGAGATCAAGCGCGTCCTCGTCCCGGTCCGTGGCGGTCCCCACGCGGAGCTCGCCATCCGCTTCGCCGATGCGATCGCGACATATCACGGCGGGACGGTGGTCGTGCTTCACCTCGTCCCGCCCGGCATCACGATGGCCGTCCGCGCCCAGGCGGAACGCGCGCTCGCGACCTTCATCAAGCAGCACCTCAAGGGCAAGGGCGAGGCCGTCCTGCGGGAGGCACCGAACGTCCGCAACGCGATCCTGCGCGAGGCCGAGAAGGCAGACCTCGTCGTGATGGGCGCGTCGGCCGTGCCGGGCGCCGACGGCACCGACTCGTACTTGTTCGGGGCTCTGCCCGAGGCCATCGCCGCCCGTGCCAAGCCGTCGGTCGTGGTCGTCAAGACGCGCGAGGAGATCGGCGGGGCGACGTTCGACACGCTCGCATCGAAGGCGGAGTCGCTCATCGCCGCCGACCGAGCCGCCGAAGAGGCCCGTGCCGTCCCCGCGCGCGTCGAACGCTGGTTCGGCGAGTCCAACTTCCATCACGCCGAGTTCGCCGACCTCCGCCGGCTGGTCCAGCTCAAGGAGAAGCAGGGCGTCACGGTATCGCTCGTCCTGCCGACGCTCGACGAGGAGGAGACGATCGGGCCGATCGTCCGGAAGGCCGTGCGCGAGATGATCGGCCGCGTCCCGCTGCTCGACGAGATCCTCGTCATCGACTCGGCGTCGACCGACCGGACACGGGAGATCGCCGAGGCGGAGGGCGCGCGCGTCATCCAGCACCCCGACGTGTTGTCGCGCTACGGCTCGTTCCGTGGCAAGGGCGAGGCGCTCTGGAAGTCGCTCTTCGCCACGACCGGCGACATCATCGTCTGGGCCGATACCGACGTCCGCCACTGGCACCATCGGATGGTCTACGGCACGCTCGGACCGCTCCTCCACGAGCCTCGGCTGCAGTACGTGAAGGGCTACTACCAGCGGCCGATCGTGCAGGAGGGCGTGCTCAAGGAAGGCGGCGGCGGCCGCGTGACCGAGCTCGTCGCCCGACCGCTGATCAATCTGTTCTACCCGGAGCTCTCGGGGATGATCCAGCCGCTGGCCGGCGAGTACGCGGGTCGCCGGACGCTGCTCGAATCGATCCCGTTCTTCACCGGGTACGCGGTCGAGATCGGCCACCTGATCGATGCGACGGACCGCGTCGGCATCGAAGGGCTCGGCCAGGTCGACCTCGAGCGGCGGGTCCACCGGAACCAGGAGCTCGAAGGCCTGTCGCGGATGTCGTTCGTGATCCTCCAGGCCGTGATGAAGCGGCTCGAGGAGCGGCGCAAGGCTCGGCTGTTCGCGGAGCTCGGGTCGACGATGAAGCTGCCCCGTTCCGGCCGCGGGCGGCTGTCGCTCGAGGTCATCGAGCTCGCCGACCAGGAGCGGCCGCCGATGATCCGGATCCCGGAGTACCTGGAGCGGCGGCGCTCGGCGATCGGGGCGGTGCTCGACTCGTCGATCCGGTGAAGGTCGAGGCGCTCGACCCCGCCTCGTACGACGACGCCGTCCCTGAGCTCGGTGCGCTCCTGAAGGACGCGGTCGATGGCGGCGCGTCGGTGAACTTCGTCGCCGGCGTCACGCAGGCACAGGCCGAGGGCTGGTGGGCTTCGCGGGCTGGTCGCGTCGCCGACGGGACGATCACCGTGTTCGTGGCACGCGACGGGGAGGGGCGCATCGTCGGTTCGACGCTGCTCGAGCGGTCGGTGAACCCCAACTCGCCACATCGCGCGGAGATCGGCAAGGTCATCGTCCATCGATCGATGCGGCGGCAGGGCCTCGCGAAGGCGCTCATGGGCGCGGCGGAGGACCGGGCACGGGCGGAAGGTCGCTGGATGCTGATCCTCGACACCGTGACCGGCAGCCCTGCTGCGTCGCTCTACGAGTCGCTCGGCTGGGTGACGGTCGGGACGATCCCGGCGTACGCGCTGAACACGGCCGGTGAACCCGAGGCAGCCACCTACTACTACAAGGACCTCCGGTGAGCGGCACCCGCCGGACGATCCTCATCGCGCCGGACTCCTTCAAGGGCTCGCTGACGTCGGTCCAGGTCGCGCGAGCGCTCGCCGACGGGTGGTGCCGCGCCCGACCGGCCGACGAGGTCGTGTTGTGCCCGCTTGCCGACGGCGGCGAGGGCACGCTTGCGGCGATCGAGGCGGCGGGGGGCTGGACCGTGCAAACAGCCCGAGTCCAGGACCCGTTGCGGCGTCCCGTCGACGCGCGCTGGCTCCTGTCCGCTGACGGCGAGCGCGCCATCGTGGAGATGGCCGAGGCGTCCGGGCTGTCGCGCGTCGCACCGACGGAGCTGGACCCGATCGGGGCGACGTCCGTCGGGACCGGTGAACTCGTGGGCGCCGCCATCGATGCCGGCGCGAATCACGTCACCCTCGGTATCGGAGGGAGCGCGACCACGGACGGCGGTCGTGGCTTGCTCGAGGGATTGGAGTCCGGCCCTCGCCGGCTGGATGCGATCGACGTCGAGGTCGCGTGTGACGTCTCGAATCCTCTGCTCGGTCCGACCGGAGCCGCCGCGACCTACGGCCCGCAGAAGGGCGCCACGCCCGACGACGTCATCGCACTCGACGCGCGGAACGCGGCCTGGGCCGACGAGCTCGAGGCGCTCGAGGGCAGACGCGAGCGCGACACGCCGGGAGCCGGCGCGGCCGGTGGCGTGGGCTTCGGATTGTTGGCGGCCCAGGGGCGCTTCCGGTCGTTCGCGCTCCGTCCGGGAATCGACCTCGTGATGGAGGCGACCGACTTCCCCGCCCGTCTCGCTCGGGCCGACCTCGTGATCACCGGGGAGGGTCGCATCGACGCGCAGACGGGCTTCGGCAAGACGGCACTCGGTGTCGCCAAGCGGGCAGCGGCCGCTGGTGTCGCGTGCATCGCGGTCGGTGGCGGCGTCGAGGTCGATGGCATCCGCGCGCTCGCCGAGGTCGGCGCGATCGCGGTGCCGGTCGTCGAGCGGCCGATGTCGGTCGAGGACGCCATGGCGTCCGGGATCGAACCGCTCGAGCGGTGCGGCGAGCGGCTGGCAAGATTGACCATGCTGTGGTGACCAAGGCGGAACCGGCGGTCGCGCGGCCGAAGAAGCGCCGCCCGAAGAAGCGCAAGTTCACGGATCCGGGCTCCAGCTACGCGAAGCGGCTCGAGCGGTACCGGCCCGGGCTCGCGCGCTACACGCTCGACCAGCTGGCCGGGCTGTACGGGCGGCCGGTCTGGGAGCGTCGGCTCGACCCGACGAGCGAACTGATCCTCACGATCCTCACCCAGAACAGCGCCGACATCAACGCCGAGGTGGCGTTCGAAGCGCTGCGTCGGGCCTATCCGAGCGGCCTGCCGTCGGTGCCGCATAACCCGGGTGCGGGCTGGGGCGGGGAAGGGCTGCCGGACGGGGCGCCGCCCGACTGGGCGCGAGTCGAGTTCGCGCCACTCCCCGAGTTGACCGACGTGATCCGCCCAGGCGGCCTGGCCAACCAGAAGGCGCCGCGCCTCCAGGCGACGCTCCGCAAGATCCGCGAGGAGCGCGGCGACTACTCGCTCGAGTTCCTCGGGGACATGACGGCACTCGAGGCGCGAGCCTGGCTGACGCAGATCGACGGCATCGGCAAGAAGACCGCGTCGATCTTGCTGCTGTTCTGCTTCGGCCAACCGTTGTTCCCGATCGACCGACACGTCGAGCGGGTGACCCGGCGGGTCGGGCTGATGCCGCCGAAGGCGACGCTCGATGAGGCGCATGAGCTGTTCCTTGGCGTCTGGCAGCCCGACGAGATGTACGAGGCGCACGTCAACCTCATCCAGCACGGCCGGAAGGTGTGCCACGCGCAGCGGCCGAACCACGACGCGTGCCCGCTCCGCGATCGGTGCCGCTTCTACGACCCGAAGGCGCCCTGACCCGTTAGGTCGTCGGCGCGGCCTCCTCGCCGTCGATGACGGTGATGCTCCACGGCCCATTGGCGGCGATCTCGAGCCGGAACACGCCGCCCTGGGCGATCCCGGTCACGCCCCTGGCCGGTCCCGGTTCATCGATGAGCACGCCGACGCTCGGCTCACCGGTCACGGCGATGGCGATCGAGCTGCCCTCGATCTGCCACTGGATCTGCCAGCCCGGCTGCACCTCGAACGAGTCGCTTATCTCGTGCGAGTCGCCCTGGAGCGTGAGGACGACCT
>DATHTG010000177.1:0-5339 GCA_035463515.1 Candidatus Limnocylindrales bacterium | reverse complement strand
CGCTGACGCGGTGCGGGTAGAGCGCCATGATCGCGATCAGCGGGATGAGGCTGAACGCGAAGCCGACCACCGCTGCGCTCGTGGCGGCCATCGGCAGGACGATCTTCGGGAACTGGATCTGGCGGATGAGCGAGCCCTGGCTCGTCACTGACGTCGTCGCGTCGTTGACGCTGCTCGTGAACCATTTCCAGGGCAGGATGGCCGCGAGGACGAAGAGCGGATAGTCGGGTGTCGCTCGGTCGAAGATCAGCGACACGAAGACGACGTAGACGACCATCTGGAGCAGGGGGTCCAGGACCCACCACAGGTTGCCGAGGAACGTGTCGGCGCCCTTCTTCTTGATGTCCGCCCGGACGAGGTACCCCACCAGCCGCCGTCGGGAGAAGATGTCCTCGAGTGCTTCACCGAGCAGCGTGAATGGTCCCGGCCGGGTCGCCGCATGGCGGAACTCGGCGGGCACCTCACTGGTGGTGGACATCGCGGCGAAGGGTAGCACGGCCTCCCCGCACGACTTGGTCGTTGGAAGAGGCCGCGTCAGACGACTCCGGCTATCCTCTGCCGCGGACCGCGGGCGCGTTTCGGGAGCCGAGCGGGGACCAAGGCAGGAGGCATCGGAGGGATCGTGAGCGAGGACCGACGGGTCGCCGTCATCGGGCTGGGCTACGTCGGCCTGCCACTGGCCATCTCCTTCGCAGAAGCGGGTCTCGCCGTCGAGGGCATCGACGCCTTCAGCGGCCGCGTCGCCGAACTCAACGCCGGCTCATCACCCATCGATGACGTCACCAACGAACGTCTCGCGGCGGCTCTCGGAGACGGCCTCACGGTCGTCTCGCCGGAGGAAGCGCACCTGCCCGACGCGGACGCGATCTTCGTCTGCGTCCCGACGCCGATCACGACGACGAAGGATCCCGACCTGCGCCCGGTGCTGTCGGCCGCGGAGACGATCTGTGGCAGCGTCCGCGAGGGCCAGCTCATCGTCCTGCAGTCCACGACGTTCCCGGGTACGACGACCGGCCCGTTCCGGGAGGTCGTCGAGAAGAGCGGCCTGCGCGCCGGCGTCGATTTCGACCTCGCGTTCGCGCCCGAGCGCGTCAATCCCGGCGACCCGGCGAGTGCCAGCAAGGGCGTTCCGCGCCTGGTCGGCGCGACGACCCCGGCTGCCACCGCACGTGCCGCCGCCCTGCTCCGCAACATCAATGACAACGTCGTCGAGCTGAGCTCGCCGGACGCTGCCGAGCTGGCGAAGCTGCTCGAGAACGTCTTCCGGAACGTGAACATCGCGTTCGTCAACCAGTTGGCGCTGTTGTGCGAGCGGATGGGCCTCGACGTGTGGGAGGTCATCAACGCCGCAGCGACCAAGCCGTTCGGCTTCATGAAGTTCACGCCCGGTCCGGGGGTCGGCGGCCATTGCATCCCGGTGGACCCGTACTACCTGTCGTGGCGCGCTCGCGAGTTCGACTTCATCGACCGGTTCATCGAGCTCGCGGGCGACATCAACTTCGCCATGCCGCGCCACGTCGTCGACCTCGTCGCCGAGGCACTCAACGACCGGGGCAAGGCGCTGAAGGGCGCCAAGGTCGGCGTGCTCGGGGTGGCCTTCAAGCCGAATGTCCGCGACGCTCGCAACTCGCCGGCGGCCGACGTCATCGCCGGGATCGCCGACCGTGGGGCGGACGTGCGGTTCCACGATCCGCACGTCGATTCCTTCACCGACTCGGCAGGCGCCGTCCGCGAGGAGACTGGCCTCGAGGAGCTGCTCGGCTGGGCCGACGTCATCGTCGTCGTGACCGCTCACGCCGCGATCGACTGGCCGCGCGTGTATGACGGTGCCGAGCTCATCGTCGACACCGTCGACAGCTCACGGGGACGGTCGACGCGCGACCGACAGGTCCTGCGCCTGGGGGCGGGCTGGTCGACGACGGCGTGACGCCGCGGGGTCGGCCGGCCCTGATGATCGTCCACGCGTACTACGCGGAGGATCCACGGGTCCGCCGTCAGGCCGAGACGCTCGTCGCTTCGGGACGCCCGGTCCGTGTGATCGGCCTCCGACGGCCTGGCGATCCGACCGACTCGGAGCTCGACGGCGTGCGGATCCGGAACCTCGATGTCCAGCGGCATCAGGGCGCCGGCATCGGCGTGTATGTCGGTGAGTACCTCGCGTTCCTGATCCGCGCGATGTGGGCTGCCGTCCGGCTCCATCGGTCGCAGCGGTTCGCCGTCGCGCAGGTCCATTCACCACCGGACTTCCTCGTGTTCGCGACGCTCCCGCTCCGGCTCGTCGGCGTGCCCGTGATCCTCGACCTGCACGAGGCGATGCCCGAGTTCTTCCGGATGCGGTTCCCGCGCGTTCGCAACCCGCTGGTTCATCGCATGCTCCGGCTCCAGGAGCGCCTGTCGATCGCGTTCGCATCGACCACCATCACCGTCACCGACGCGATGCGCGACCGGTTGATCGCACTCGGTCATCGGCCGGACGCGATCCGGGTGGTCGCCAATAGCCCGTCGCTGTCGCGCTTCGACGCGTCGGCGCACCCGACACGTGCCTTCCGCGAGGACGGTCGCCTCCGGCTCGTCTACACCGGGGCGTTGACGCCGACCTACGAATTGGATGTGACGCTCCGGGCCGTCGCCGCCGTCAACGCGCGCCGACCGGATCTCGATGTCGCGCTCGATCTCTACGGACGAGGCGACTCGGAGCAGGGGCTGCGCGCGCTCGCCGACGAGCTGGCCATCGGGGACCGCGTCACCGTCCATGGCCGCATCCCCATCGATGATGTCCCCGGTGTCCTCGCCGCGGCCGACATCGGCCTCGCGCCGACGCGACTCGACCGGTTCACAGCGCTGACGGTGTCCGGCAAGGTCTACGAGTACGCCGCGATGCGCAAGCCGGTCGTGGCGTCGCGGCTGCCGACCGTCGAGCGCGACTTCCCGGGCCACGCGGTCCGGGTGTATGAGTCGGGCGATGCGGACGGGATGGCTGACGCGATCATCGGCCTTGCCGATGACGACGCCGCGCGTGAGCGCTCGATCGAGGCTGCCTCAGCCGTGGTCGACGGCCTGGCCTGGGACCGCGTTTCCCGCGATTACGTCGCGCTGGTCGACGCGCTCACCGGGGAAGCCGCGCCCGTCTCCGGCTGACCGAGGAGCTCGCGGTACAGCGCGAGCAGCGTGTCCGCCTCGTGCTGCCAGTTGTAGCGCTCCTGGCCTGCTCGCCACGTTCGCTCCCGCATGGCGTCGCGCTCCTCGGCCGGCGCGTCGACGATCGCGCGGATGCCACGGGCGATGTCGGCAGGATCGGTCGCCTCGACCAGGACGCCGCAGCCGGTCTCGCGGACGACCTCGGCCATCCCCGGGAGATCCGTCGCGACGACCGGGACGCCGGCGGCGATCGCTTCCCACAGCTTCTGGGGGGTCGTGAATCGGTGGTTGATGCTGGTCGGCTGGATGGCCATGAGCATCACGTCGGCGGACGCCGTCCAGTCGAGCAGCTGATCGGGCGGCACCGGATCGAGGAAGTGGACGCGCCCCTGCAGGCGATCCGATGCGGCCAGCTCCGACATCTCCTTCGTCGGCTTGCCCACGCCGAGGATGACGAAGGCGGCGTTCTCGACGCCGAGGATGGCTTCCATCCCCTGCTCGATGCCACGGTCGCTCAGCAGGCCGCCCTGGTAGAGGATGACCCGCGTGTCCCGCGGGAGCCCGAGGGCGGTCCGGATGTGGTCCGGCCGCTCAGCCGGGAGCGCGTAGCGGTCGGGGGTGTTGCGGACGACGGGCGGTGGCTCGATCCCGAACTGCCCGGCGAGGAGGCTCGCGTACGCGTCGTTCACGGTGAGCACCGCGTCGACATCACGGGCGTAACGCCGCTCGAGCGCGGCGAACGGTGCCTTGAATGCGCCCATCTGCTCGAAGCCCCGGGAGCGCATGTAGACGTCGCGGCTGTCGTAGATGGTCCGGCCGCCGAACTTCGCTCGGAGCCGATGCAATGCGGGCAGCGACCCGGCCCACATCCCGTGCCAGATGTCCGCCGGCTCGGCGACATCCTCGAGCGCGATCGCCCAGCCCATCGGGCGGAGCGGGAACATCAGCACAGGCTTCGCGACGGCGCCCTTCACCGGCCCGAGCGTCTCGCGGAGGATCCGCCGTCCGGCTCGAAGTGGTCCGCTGAGCGGCGTCCCGCGGAGGCTGGACGGCACCCATGCGAGTGAATCATCGGGCTCTGGCCGGCGCGAAGACGCCGTCGACGATCCCGCGGCGCCGTCCTCGGATGGCTCCCGATCGCGCCGCCGGATCAGCCCCGCGGCAGCCTCGTTCCTCGCGCGGCGATAGGCGCCCGCCAGGCGCTTGCGACCATGAGTCCGTCTGCCGGGGATGGCGAGGTCCTCGACGGTCGGCACGCGCACCACGCGATAGCCATCGCGATCCTCTTCGACCGGGAGACCGGATTCCCACCGCGCGTAGACCGTCACGTCATATCCGGCGTCGACCGCCGTCCGGGCCATCCGCTGTGTCCGAGCGTCCCACTCCGCAGACGAATAGGACAGGTAGGCGATCCGCGTCACGGGTGGTGACCGTAGCACAGCCTTTCGGGACTCGCCGTCGGTCGCTCCGGAGCCGTCGCCGGCCTCGGGGTGACAGGTATCCTTCCCGGACCCATCGGGACGACCATCGTCAGCGGGAGGAGTCGTGGACCGACCCGACGACCACGCGCGGCTCGCGGCGCTCGAAGCCGAGGTCGAACGGCTGCGTGTCGACCTCGATCGCCAGCGGCGCCTCGGTCGGCAGGCGGCCCACGAGGCTCGGGCCCTCGACAAGAAGTTCCGCGACACCCACGAGCGACTGACGACGACCCGCCGGAATGCGCGGGAGTTCGCGGATCGGCGCTCGGTCCGGTTCGCTGTCTGGTTCTCGGATCACGTGCGCCGGCTCTGGAAGCGCGCGCGACGCTCGGGGGCTGTCGACGTAGGGGACGAACCAGCACCGACGAAGACTCACGTGATGGCCAGCGAGGCGGACGAGCGGAGATTCCTCGCAAGCGCGATCTCGAGGCACGTGCCGGTGACCGAAGGGCCGCTCGTATCGATCGTGATGCTGAATCGCGACGGGGAGGCCCATCTCCGTCGGAACCTGCCAGCCCTCGCGGCGACGGCGTACCGGGACGTCGAGCTGATCGTCGTCGACCACGCGTCGACGGACGGCTCGCTCAAGGTCCTCGAGACGTTCCGACCCGCGTTCCCCGTCCGCGTCCTCAGGAACCCCGAGAACACGACGTTCTCTGCCGGCAACGACCAGGGAGCTGCCGAGGCCCGCGGGGAGCTGCTCCTGTTCCTCAACAACGACAT
>DATHTG010000176.1:0-2504 GCA_035463515.1 Candidatus Limnocylindrales bacterium | reverse complement strand
GCTGTTCGGTGCGACGAGCGCCCGCGAGGTCTACCCCTCGAGCCTCCTGCCGGACGAGGTCGAGTACGTCGTGGCGACGGATGACGGGTCGCTCGGCCACCGGGGGTTCGTGACGGAGCTCGTGCCACAGTTCGAGGGTTGGGCCGATCAGGCATTCGCCTGCGGGCCGACGCCGATGTTGCGCGCGCTCGCGCGGCTCGCCGACGGTCGGCGCGGTCGGCTCGGCGTCGCCACGCTCGGTCGGCGGCGCGGTGGTGGCCGGGGCGATCCGCTCGGTTCCACCGCCGCCCGACGGAAGTCGTTCCTCCAGGTGTCCATGGAACAGAACATGGGCTGCGCGGTCGGGGCGTGTCTCGGGTGCGTGGTCATGGGCGTAAGCGGTACCCCGCAGCGCGTCTGCCGCGAGGGCCCGGTCTTCGCGAGCGACGAGGTCGCGTGGGAGGGGTCCTGGTCGTGAAGGCGAAGCGACGCGTGGTGACGACGTCCGGCCGCCGCTCGCCCGCGAAGCGGACGCCGAGCGTTCCAAGCATCCGGCCCACCATCGCGCCCGCCACGCCGCGCCCGCGGCTCGACGGCGTCACGGCGGGTCAGCCGGTCGACGCCGTCAACCCGATCTCGGGCGACATCGACCTGACCGTCGACCTCGGGAGGGGGCTCGTTCTGCCGAACCCGATCCTGGTCGCCTCGGGGACGTTCGGCTACGGCATCGAATACGGGGATGTCGTCGAGGTGGACCGACTCGGGGCGATCTGCTGCAAGGGCACGACGCTCAAGCCACGGATCGGCAACCCGACACCGCGTGTCACCGAGACGCCGGGAGGCATGCTCAACTCGATCGGACTGCAGAACCCCGGCGTCGATGCGGTCGTCGAGAGATACGCCGCGACGTGGGCGACGTGGAAGGTGCCGGTCATCGTCAACGTGGCAGGCGAATCGGTCGCCGACTACGTCGCCGTCACGCGGCGGCTCGACGGCGTGCCGGGCATCGCCGGGATCGAGCTCAACATCTCGTGCCCCAACGTCGGTCGTGGCGGGCTCCAGTTCGCCATCGACGCCGAGGCGGCGGGCGAGGTCACCGCCGCAGTCCGTCGCGCGACGGACCTGCCGCTACTCGTGAAGCTGTCGCCGAACGTAGCGGACATCCGCCCGATCGCGAAGGCGATCGAGGGCGCCGGGGCGGATGCGCTCACCGCGATCAACACGTTGTCGGGGATCGCCGTCGCCCCCGACCGCAAACGGCCACTCCTCGGCAACGTCTATGGCGGTCTGAGCGGTCCGGCGATCAAGCCGGTCGCTCTGCGGATCGTGTATGAGGCGGCCCAGGCCGTCCGGATCCCGGTGGTCGCGATCGGCGGCGTGACGGAGGTCGCGGACGTCCTCGACTTCCTCGCGGTCGGGGCAGTCGCCGTCCAGGTCGGCACTGCGATCTTCGCCGACCCGACCCTGCCCGTCCGCCTCGTCGGTCAGCTCGAGGACGAGTGTCGACGCCTCGGCATATCCTCGCATCAGGAGCTGGTCGGCTCGGCCGTGCCCAAGCGCACGGCCACGACATCCGCGAAGGGTGTGGAATACCGCCCATGAAGCGAATCGGATTCCTGTCGTTCGGGCACTGGTCGGACGCGCCGTACTCGCAGACCCGCTCGGCGTCCGACGCACTGATCCAGGCGATCGAGCTCGCGGAGGCCGCCGAGGCGGTCGGTGCCGATGGCGCGTACTACCGCGTCCACCACTTCGCCCGCCAGCTCGCATCGCCGTTCCCGTTGCTCGCCGCCGTCGGTGCGCGCACGAAGCGGGTCGAGATCGGCACCGCGGTGATCGACATGCGGTACGAGAACCCCTACTACATGGCCGAGGATGCGAGTGCCGCGGACCTCATCGCAGGCGGCCGGCTGCAGCTCGGCATCAGTCGCGGCTCGCCGGAGCAGGTCATCGATGGCTTCCGCCACTTCGGTCACGACCCCGCTGACGGCGAGACCGACGCCGACATGGCGCGACGCCACGCCGAGGTCTTCCTTCGTCTGCTCGATGGTGAGGGCTTTGCCGAGCCCAACCCCCAGCCGATGTTCCCCAACCCGCCGGGCTTGCTGCGTCTCGAGCCGCACTCGCCGGGGCTCCGCGAGCGGATCTGGTGGGGCGCCGGTACCCGGGCGACGGCCGAATGGACCGCGCAGCAGGGGCTGAACCTGATGTCGTCGACGCTCCTGACCGAGGCCTCCGGCGTGCCGTTCCACGCGCTCCAGGCCGAGCAGATCCAGCGGTTCCGCGACGCATGGACCGCCGCGGGGCACGCGCGCGAGCCGCGGGTCTCCGTGAGCCGCAGCATCTTCCCGATCGTCAACGACCTCGACCGCATGTACTTCGGCCGGAGCCAGGACAGCGACCACGTCGGCTATATCGACCCGCAGACACTGGCCACGTTCGGGCGGACGTATGCCGCGGAGCCGGATGTCCTCGTCGAGCAGCTACGGGAAGACACCGCGATCGAGGCTGCCGACACGCTCATG
>DATHTG010000175.1:0-5122 GCA_035463515.1 Candidatus Limnocylindrales bacterium | reverse complement strand
GACGAGTTCGCGCTGGTCCTCGATCCCGTCGCCGATGCGGCGGAGGCGCAGCGCATCGCCCAGCGCATCGCCGGCGAGCTCGGCGAGCCGTTCCCGATCAACGGCCGTGACTGGTTCCTCCCGGCGTCTATGGGTATCGCGTTAGGCAAGGGTGGTCGAGCCAGCCCCGACGAGCTGATGCGTGAGGCCGAGATCGCGATGGTCCGCGCGAAGAGCGATCCGGCTCACCGCCACTTCCTGTTCGAGCCGTCGATGAGCGATCAGACCATCGAGCGGCTCGATCTCGAGAACGACCTCCGGCGCGCGATCGCACGCGAGGAGCTGCGGCTCCAATACCAGCCGATCGTGTCGCTCGCGACTGGCGACATCGTGGGATTCGAGGCCCTCGTCCGGTGGCAGCACCCGACCCGTGGCCTCGTGCCTCCGCTGGCGTTCATCCCGATGGCCGAGGAGACAGGGCTGATCGTCCCGCTCGGCCGCTGGGTGCTCGACGCGGCGTGCCGCCAAGCGGCGATCTGGAACGCGACGGAGTCGCGTCAGGGTGGGCCACTCCTGTTCGTATCGGTCAACCTCTCGGCCCGTCAGTTCACCCAGAACGACCTGATCGAGGACGTCGGGCGGACACTCGCGCGGACGGGACTCAAGGCCGAGGCGCTCGAGCTCGAGATCACCGAGAGTGTGCTCATGGACCAGTCCGAGGCGGGCATCCGCGCCCTCGGCGAGATCCGCAACCTGGGCGTGCGCCTCGTGCTCGACGACTTCGGGACCGGCTACTCGTCCCTGTCGTACCTGAAGCACCTGCCGCTCGACACGATCAAGATCGATCGCACGTTCGTGGCGGGCATCGATGGAGCGGCGGACCGCTCCATCGTCGAGGCGGTCATCGCGCTCGCCCACGGCCTGGGCATCGGCGTGGTCGCCGAGGGCATCGAGACCGACAGCCAGGCCGAGCGCCTGCGCGAGCTCGGCTGCGACCTCGGTCAGGGCTACCTGTTCAGCCGGCCGGTGCCCGCCGAGCACACCGCGGCGCTGCTCCGTGACCGTTCGCGGGCAGCGCGGTCACTGCGCGCGAAGGCGGTGAAGGCCCGCCAGCTGCGCCAGGTGATCTGAGCCGTCGACCGGTCAGTCGCGGTTGCCGAACAGGCGCAGCAGGAACAGGAAGATGTTGACGAAGTCGAGGTAGAGCAACAGGGCGCCAAGGACGGCACCCTTCTCCATCGACCCCGTGTAGATCGCCAGGTCCCCGTTCTGGATGCGCTGCACGTGGAACGCGGTCAGCACCGTGAAGAGCACCACGCCCACGATCGAGATGATCAACGAGAACGTGTCGTTCAGCAGGAAGATGTTGATCATGCTGGCGACCAGCAACCCGATGACGCCCATGAACAGCATCCCGCCGATGCCCGCCAGGGACCGCTTCGTCACATGGCCGTACACGGCGGCGGCACCGAACATGGCTGACGCCGAGATGAACGCCGTGGCGACCGACCCGGTCGTGTAGAACGACACGATCAGCCCGATCGTGAGACCCATCGACGCCGCGTACACGAAGAAGGCGCCCAGCGCCGCGGTCGCGCTGAACCGCCGGATGCCGAACTGGATCCCCAGGACGAGCACGAACTGCCCGATGAACAGCAGGAGGATGTTGTCGGCCGCGACCTGGAGGAGTCGAGTGTTGCTCTGGACGAAGAAGGCCAGTCCGGCGGTGACCGCGAGGCCCGCGAACATCCAAAGGAAGGATTGCGTCAGAAGCGTCTGCTGGGTCCGGGCGTCGGGGATCGTCCGCGTACCGGCCTCGGCGCCGAACGGGGCCGTCGTCGATGTGGGGCTGAATGGGTTGATCGACCGCGGATCACTCATGCGACGGGTGCTCCTCTACCACATCAAGCCGGCGTCGCGCGGATCCCAGCGCTCTGCCAGCAGCGTGACCTTGACCTCGTGTTGGACGACCGACTCCACCTGCTCCTTGACCTGCGCGATCATCGAACCGGCGTAGGGGCAGAACGGCGTCGTCAGGATCATCTTGATCTCGGTGGAATCGGAGCCGAGCAGGATCTGCTTGATCAGGGCCAGCTCCACGACATTCATCCCGATCTCGGGGTCGACCACGGCGCGCAGCGCGTCCAGGATCGCAAGCTCGGTCGCGCGGCGCTCAGGGTCGAAGGTCGGGGCGTCGCTCGCGGTCGCGGCCGTTCCGGCGGCCGGCGTGGTCGCGCCCACGGTCGTCGTGGTGGGTTCGTCTGTGCGAGTGTCAGTCATGCGCGGTGGGTTCTCCGAAGGTGCGTCGAAACAGCGTAGCACCGCCTGCGAGAAGGTCCTTTCGGCGAGAGCGCCTGGGACGCGTCAGCCGGTCTTGATGACGACGCCCGGCAGCCGGTACTGGGACGGCAGACCGGCGGCCTCTGCATCGGTGTAGCCGGGACCACGCAACGACCCGTCGTCCTCGAAGAATTCTGCGTAGCGGTCGCGGTTCGTGCTGGCATAGGTGAACGCCGCCGCGATCCCGACCGTTCGGAGCTCCGGGTGGTCCATGAGGATGCGCGGGAGGTCGTACCCACTCGCCCGCATCTCGAGGAGCTGCCGGACCGTGATCCGGGACCCGTAGCAGAAGGGCTCGCCGTTCATCACGAGCGGGTCCTGCTGGACCCACTTGATCGTCACCTCAGGCGCCCTTGTAGATGAACTGCAGGAACGCGTTCTTCTTCCGCGCGTCGCCGGCGAGCCGGCGGTGCCAGCGGTACTGGAGGATGGCATCGTCGATCGCCGCCTCGGCGGCGGCCAGGGCAGGGCCGTCGATGACCGACGGGATGGCCTGACGGAGTCCCTCACACAGGTTGATCAGATCGTCGAGCGGGACCTGCTTGCGGCGGTAGACGGGAGAGGTCCAGTCGGCGTATCCCCTGGCTGGTTCGGGATCGCCCGCGGCGACCGAGAGCGCGACACGGTCGGCGAGCAGCTCGGCGTCGTGGAGACGCTCACGCAGGGCGACCTCGTCGTACCGGGTCTTGAAGGTCGGATCGCGATCCACGGCCGACTCGAGTGCGCGCGCCGCCAGCGACGCGATCGACGCCCGGATGTGGCGGGCGGCCGTCGGCGATCCGGCGGACAGGTCGCGGGGCGGTCGCCCCAGGCTCGGATGGCTCACGGCGCGAGTCTAGCGTCAGCCAGACCGGCTCGTCATCGAGGACTCGGGCCTCAGGCACGCCATGCGCAGATACGATGCTGCGATGGATGGACCGACACCGACCGCGGGACCTGGGGATCGCCGTCCGGGCCGTCAGCTCGACCGGCCACCGTCCGATCGGTATGGCGGGGACGAGCCGGCGGCGGAGGCGATCGCAGAGGGGCCGCCCTTCGCCCGTGGCATCGCCGCGGCGGTCGTGGCGGCGATGGCTGGCGGGATCGGCATCGCCGTCGGTGGTGGTCTCCTCACGATCACGGCCGGGTTGATCGCCATCGCCGCGGTCGTCGGCTGGCTCGTCGCTGTCGCGCTGACGCTCGGGGCCGGCCCGGGAACACGGGCGGAACGACCGCGCAGACGCTGGGTCGCGGCGGTCATCGCGCTGACGGGCGTCGCGCTCGGGCAGGTCGGGCTGTGGCTGATCGCGCGCGGGGAGGGTGGCACGCTCGGCGCCGTCGACTACCTGGCGGAGGTGTTCGGCGCCCTCGTGCCGGCCGAGCTCATCCTCGCCGCGGCCGTCGCGTGGTGGCGCGCCGCATGAGCGATCCGTCGCCGCTGCGCTTCCGGCACCCTACGGAGGAGGACCACGCACGGATCGTCGATCTGGTCGACGAGTGGTGGGGCGGTCGCAAGATGCGCGCCCTGCTTCCGCGGCTGTGGTTCCAGCACTTCACCGGCACGTCGTGGATCGCCGAGGACGACACCGCCCGACTGGTCGGGTTCGTGGTCGCCTTCGTCAGCCAGGACGACCCGACGACCGGCTATGTGCACATGATCTCGGCGGACCCCAATCGGCGACGGTCCGGCGTCGGTCGTGCGCTGTACCAGCAGGTCTTCGACGACCTGGCGGCGCGCGGCGTCCAGCGCGTGAAGGCGATCACCTGGCCGGGCAACCGCCAGAGCGTCGCCTTCCATCGATCGATCGGGTTCCGCGTCGACGACGGCCCCGGCACGCAGAACCTGTACGGGACGCCGGCCTACGCCGACTACGACGGCCCGGGTGACGATCGCGTCGTCTTCACGCGCGATCTCTAGAGGCGGCGGATCGTCCGAAAGGGCGGCGGATCGTCCGAACCGCGGGAACCGGTACCGCACGAGCGGTGTATGAGGCGGCAAAGGGTCCCGCTGTCCGACCTGTTCCGGAAGGAGTCATCCATGATCCGCAGGCTCGCTGCCATCGTCGCCGCGATGGCCATGTTGCTGGTCCTCGCCGTGCCCGTGATGGCGGGCGGCTGGGCCGAGATCGTCGCCGATGGGCAGACCGTGACGCCGAAGGACGGGTCATCGATCGAGATCGGCTTCAAGGTGATGCAGCACGGTGCGACGCCCGCTCCGTGGGAGACCGCCACGGTCCACTTCACGAACTCCAGCACCGGCGAGTCGTTCGACGTCGCCGCGAAGAACGACCGCGCGGACGGCCATTTCGTCGCGACCGCGACGATGCCGGACCCGGGTTACTGGAGCTGGCAGGTCACGTTGAAGGATCTCGAGAGCCAGCACGTCCCCGTCCGGTTCACAGTCCTCACGAAGAGTGGCGCGATGCCGCCGTTCGATCCCACGAACATGCTCGCGGCCATCGATCAGGCGAAGATCGACGTCACGAATAGCGTCAGCGAGCGCTTCGCTCCCGACCTCGACCTCCTGCATCGCCAGGACGACGGGTACCGCGCCCGCATCGACAACCTGTCCGCCCAGGTCACCGACCTCACTGCCGAGCGTGACGCTCTGGCGACGCGGATCTCGACGTTGGAGGGCGCCGGCGGGCTGCCGATCCTCGCGGTCATCAGCCTGTCCGTCCTGGCCGGATCCGCGGCCGGGTTCGCCATGGCATGGCTCGCTGGCCGAACGCCGCGGAACGAGGGGTCCGCCGCGGCGCTCACGCCCGCTCCGCGAGGAGCCGACCCGGTGTGACCTGCTCATGGAGGAGGCGACCGAAGCGCC
>DATHTG010000174.1:0-1599 GCA_035463515.1 Candidatus Limnocylindrales bacterium | reverse complement strand
CGACGCGATCACGTTCACCGCGGGTCGGCGCGTCACGGTCGGCTTCACGCCGCGGGCGTCCGACCGCTGGACGGTGGGCGGGGTGAAGGCGCGATCCCTGCCGGCTGGCCGGCTGGACGGGAGAAGCATGCGCAAGCAGGGCGCGCCCCGTGATGGGATCGACTCGAACCCTCCGTCGCGAGTCGCCGTCGACCAGGCGGTCGTGGATCCTGCCGATGTCATCGAGGCGCAGCCGACGGTCGCGTCGTCTCCCGGCGCAGGCCCGACGTTCGCGCCGCAGGCGCGCGTCGATCCCGGCGCGCTGAAGCGCGAGGTCTTCGGCTTCCTCCCCTACTGGCAGCTGAACAGCAGCTCGCTCCGCATCCAGTACGACAAGATCTCGACCATCGCCTACTTCGGCGTGGGTGCGGACGCGAAGGGCAACCTCATCAAGCGCAACACGGACGGTTCGGTGACGACCGGCTGGTCCGGCTGGACGAGCTCGCGGATGACGTCGGTCATCAACGCCGCGCATGCGACCGGGACGCGCGTCGTCCTGACCGTCCAGAGCTTCGCCTGGAACACGTCCGGCAAGGCGCGCCAGAAGTCGCTGTTGTCGAGCCCGACCGCCCGCGACACGCTCGCGCGCCAGATCGCGGCGGCGGTCCGCGACCGAGGAGCCGACGGCGTGAACCTCGACTTCGAGCCGCTCGTGACGGGCATGGAGGGCGAGTTCGTCGCGCTGATCAAGTCGATCCGGGCGAGGCTGGACGCGATCGCTCGCGGCTACCAGATCACGTTCGACACGACGGGCTTCATCGGCAACTACCCGATCGAGAGCGCGACATCGAACGGCGCCGACGCGATCTTCATCATGGGCTACGACTACCGCGGCGCCTCGAGCAGCCCGGTCGGTAGCGTCGCGCCGCTGGCCCGGTCCGGCTACGACATCCGCGACACGGTGGCCGCCTATGCCGCCCGTGTCTCGCCATCCAAGCTCATCCTCGGTGTGCCGTACTACGGCCGTGCCTGGTCGACCGATACGAATCTCGTCCACGCGAAGAACATCAGTGGCACGAAGTACGGCGCGTCGGCGGCCGTCACGTACGTCAATTCGTTGCCCTTCTTCACCGACCATGGGAAGCGCTACGAGACCACCGAGCAGGTCGCCTGGACCGTCTATCGCCGCGAGAACTGCACCAGCACGTACGGCTGCGTGAACCCTTACCGACAGATCTACATCGATGACGCCCGGACGCTCGGCAAGAAGTACGACCTCGTCAACAGGTACGGACTTCGCGGTGCGGGCATCTGGGCACTCGGCTATGACGGCACGCGGCCCGAGCTGTGGGACGCGATCGCCGCGAAGTTCATCACCGACACGGTCCCGCCGACGATCACCGGTGGCTCGGTCTCGACGTCGGCGTTCTCGCCGAATGGCGATGGCGTGCTCGACACGACGACCGTCCGGATGACGGCTGCCGGACTCATCCGCTGGGGGTATCGCATCCAGGCAGCCGAGGGCACAGTCCTCGGGCCGAACCTGCGGAGCGGGACCGTGACGGGCAAGTCGCCGGCGCTGACGTGGAACGGCCTGGACGCAACGGGTGGCCGCGTCCC
>DATHTG010000173.1:0-2903 GCA_035463515.1 Candidatus Limnocylindrales bacterium | reverse complement strand
CGGCACCGATTGCGCGATCGGCAAGATGTCGGTGGCGCTCGAGCTCGTCGCGTCGGCCCGGCGCGACGGCGCGGCCGCGGTGATGGTGCCCACCGGCCAGACCGGGATGATGATCGAGGGCTGGGGGTGTGCGGTCGATCGCGTGATCAGCGACTTCACCAATGGCACCGTCGAGTGGCTCGTCGAGCAGGGCGAAAGCCGCGGCGACTGGGTCTTCGTCGAGGGGCAGGGCTCGATCGACCACCCCGCCTACAGCGCCGTGACGATGGGTCTCATCCATGGCGCCACGCCCCACGCGATGGTGATGGTCCACAAGCCCGGGATGACCGAGCACGACTTCGACCACCTGCCCGACGCCTCCTTCCCGATCGCGGAGCTGCGCCCCTTCATCGAGCTTCACGAGCGGATCGCCGGAACAGTCAGACCCTCGAAGGTCGTCGCGATGGCCCTCAACACGTCGCTCTATCGGGACGACGAGGAGGCACGTCGGGTCATCGAGGCGATCGCCGCGGAGACCGGCTTGCCGGCCGACGACCCGGTGCGGTTCGGGGCCGACCGGCTCTGGCCTCAGATACGCGACGCGGTCGACGCCCTGCCGTGGGTCTGACGGTCCGTCACGAGGTCCTTGACCTCGCGCTGCGTGATCCGTTCCGGATCGCTCGCTCGGATCACGATTCGGGGACGCGCATCACGACGGTCGTCGTCGAGCTGCGCGACGACCGGTTCCCCGAGCTGGTCGGGATCGGGGAGGGCTACCCGGATCGGTTCTACGGAGAGTCGCCCGAGACCATGGCCACGGTCATGCCGATGCTGCTCGAGAGGATCGACTCAACCGACCTCGACCTCGAGGAGGCATACGCCGCCGAGTCGCTGACGGATATCGCCAGCATGTTCGCCACCACCATCCGGGGTCACGGGGCCGCGAAGTGTGCCATAGATATCGCGCTTCACGACCTCGTGGGGAAGGCCCTCGGCATCCCGGCCTACCGACTCCGCGGTCTCTCCCCGGCCATCCCGCCGACGGATTTCACGATCGGCATCGACAAGCCTTCGATCGTCGCGGAGCGGGCCCAGCGCGCCAGCGACTTCCCTGCGCTGAAGATCAAGTGTGGCGGTCCGGCCGATCTCGCCACGCTGCGGGCGGTCCGCGACGTCTTCGATGGCCCGATCCGGGTCGACGCCAACACGGGCTGGACACGGGACGATGCCGTCGCCCTGCTGCCCGAGCTGATCGGCCTCGGCGTGGAGCTCATCGAGCAGCCGTTCCCGGCCCGTGCATATCGCGACCTCGCGTGGCTGCAGGATCGCTCGACGCTCCCGGTCGTGGCTGACGAGTCGTGCGTCCTGCTCGAGGACCTCGACGCGCTCGAGGGCGTGGTCGCCGGCGTCAACGTCAAGCTTGCCAAGTGCGGTGGCATCGCGCCGGCGCATGAGATGTTGGCCGAGGCTCGCCGGCGCGGCTTCCGGACATTCCTCGGCTGCATGGAGGAGACGTCGGTCGGGATCGCCGGGTCAGCGGTCGTCGCGTCGCTCGCCGATTGGGTCGACCTGGACGGCAACCTGCTCCTCGCCGACGACCCCTTCGAGGGCTTGGATCTCGGCCCCGACAAGGTCTGGCGGCTGGCCGATGGTCCGGGCCTCGGGCTGGCCCGAAAGGCCGCCTGAGACTCGTCCACGCACGTTCAGCACGCGCGTTCTAGGGACTATCCACCTATGTGGAAAAGTTCGTGGATGAACTCGTGGACAAGCCCTCTTCCGGGGCGTCGGCGAGACGCCTACGATGGCGCGGCGCCGGTCGCCGCGACAAAGGGAGGCGGGGCCGGACACCAGGAAACCATCGTCCGGCGGGCGGTTCCCCCGACATGGCCGCCCGGGCCGGCCTGGTTTCGTATTGCCGTCGGATGGCGAGCGCGCGGCACGACCCTGCCCTGGGTCGACACCTGCCCGCCGGAAGGGAGGGCCGCTGATCGATGACGCCAAGCACCGCCGCCACGCACGTCCCAGACCAGGACGCGGCCGAGTTCATCAGGTTCTGCTACCGCCGCCGCCGCGTGGGCTGGCCGGAGCTGTATGACGAGATGTGCGCCGTCGCCGCACGCGGCTTGTTCCAGGGTCTCGGGGTCGATGACCTGGCCGCTCACGGGATCGGGTTCGGGCTCTCGGACATGCCGGCACTCGCCGCGATGGCGTCCGGGATCGTGTCCGCGGAGCAAGCGCTCCGAAGGCCTGTCGCGGTAGTGATCACGCCGAACGAACCGGGGATCGAGGACGTGGGCACGACCGACGCGGAGGCGTCGGTGACCGATCGACGAGGCGAGCGACGCATCAGTCTCGCCGCGGTGCCCGCCGGGGCTTGACCGGCACCGCACTCATATCGAAGACCCCGCCGGGACCGGCGGGGTCTTTCTTTCCGCCGCCCGAGGTCAGGCGCGGATCGTTCGCCTCGCCATCTCGCCCTCGATCTGGCGCTCCGCTTCGACGTAGCGGTCGATCTGCTCGCGGAGCTGGTTCGCCTCGGGCGTGTAGAGGTGGACCTGCTGCTGGAGGATGTACGACAGGCGACGGCTCGTCATCCGCACGTGATCGAGGTTCTTCATCAGGACCAGCGGATCCATCGCGGCGAGGTCCGACGGGTCGTACATCTGCTGCATGGGCGAAATCCTAGCGTGGCGGGCCGCTCACCCGCCGGCCTTCAGCTCCGCCAATCGTGCCTCGACCTCGGCCTCGTCGCTATCCGATTCCAGCGACTCGAACTGGGCCTCGATCGATGACGCTGAGACCTCCTCGCGACCGCGCACCTGCGCCTCCTGGCGACGAACGCGCTCCTCGAAACGGGAGAGCTCGCTGGTCGGATCCATCACTGAGACGCTCTGCAGCGACGCCTGGACGGCCGACTGCGCCTG
>DATHTG010000172.1:0-1530 GCA_035463515.1 Candidatus Limnocylindrales bacterium | reverse complement strand
GCGATGATGGCGCGACCCTCGGTGGAGAGCGCGGCCCCGCGCATGAAGTCCATCTGTCCGCCGACGCCGGAGTAGAAGCGGGTGCCGATCGAGTCGGCGCTGACCTGCCCGGTGAGGTCGATCGAGATCGCGGAGTTGATCGCCACCATGCGCCGGAAGCGTCGGATCACGGCGGTGTCGTTCGTGTAGTCGACCGGGCGCATCTCGATCATCGGGTTGTCGTGGACGAAGCGGTACAGGCGGGCGCTGCCCATGAGGAAGGCCGTGACGATCGTGCCGCGGTTGATCTCCTTCGCCGCGCCGGTGATCGCGCCGGCCTCGACCAGGTCGAGGACCGGATCGGTGAACAGCTCGGTGTGGATCCCGAGATCGCGCTTGTCGCGCAGGGCGAGGCCGACCGCCGAAGGGATCGAGCCGATGCCCATCTGCAGCGTCGCCCGGTCGGGCACGAGTTCGGCCACCAGCTCGCCGATCCGCCGTTCGACGTCGCCGATCGGCGCGTCGACGTGTTCGTGCGGAGGCATGTCGACCTCGGTCGCGAGGTCGATCTCGTCGACGTGGATGAACGAGTCGCCGAGCGTGCGGGGCATCGACGGGTTGAGCTGCGCGATGACCGACGTCGCCGCCCGGGTCGCCGCCAGCGCGGCGTCGACGCTCGTCCCGAGCGAGCAGTATCCGTGCGCATCGGGTGGTGAGACGTTGATCAGGACGGCGTCGAGCGGCAGAACGCCGGTGCTGAACAGCTCGGGGACGTCCGACAGGAAGACGGGGACGTAGTCGGCGCGCCCCTCGTTGACCGCGTCCCGCGCGTTGGCGCCGATGAACAGCGCGCGATGGCGGAAGTGGCCGGCCATCTCGGGCGCCAGGTGCGGCGCGGGGCCCTCGGTGTGGAAGTGCACGACGTTCACGTCCCGCAGCTCCGACGCACGGGCCACGAGGGCGGTCAGCAGCGCGGTGGGGGTCGCGGCGCCGCCGTGGACGAACACGCGGTCACCGGATCGGACGCCGGCGACCGCGGCATCCACGCTGACGAGCTTCATGGGCCGAGTGTACGGGCCGTCGCGCGTCCCGGGCCGGGGTCATCTCGCCCGTCGCATCGGGACCTCTGGCCCTTCGGGTCCTCGAGGCGGGGCCGGAGGATGGAGCCAACGGAGAGGTCGAACCGATGGACATCCTGGAACCCCGCAGCCGACGCGACGATCCGCACCTCGTGCGGAATGGCGCGCAGAGCCGGGTCTCGATCCGCGCGATCGACCGGTCCGATGCGGACGACCTCTCCGACCTCTATCTCTCACTCTCGCCGGCGTCGCGCCGCAGCCGGTTCCTCGGCACGATCCGTGACGACGCGATCCGCGAGGTCGCTCGGCGACTGGCCGACGAGCCCGGCCTGGTGGCCGTCCTCGACGAACCGGGACCGCACGACGGCGCCCTGGTCGGCCACATCGCCCTGCTGCCGGGCGGCGCGGACACCGCGGAGCTGGCGATCGTGGTGGCCGATGCGGCCCAGGGGCACGGCATCGGCACCCGGCT
>DATHTG010000171.1:0-11545 GCA_035463515.1 Candidatus Limnocylindrales bacterium | reverse complement strand
TACGAGCGCTGGCTACGGGCGACGCCCGCCGGCCGGGACGCGGCGGCGGCGCTGGCCGACGGCGGACGACCGCCCGGCCGGCCGCTCGGCCCCCGGCAGATCGCGGCGCTCGCCGCATTGGCGGCGGCTCCCGAAGGCTCGTCCGGGCCCGACATCGCAGGGCGGCATGGGACCGCGGCCGTCGCCGGGTTGGTCCGCCGGGGCCTCGTGGAGACCGAGACCCGCGAACGACCGCGACGTCCGCTGGCCGCGCGGCCACCTGGGCTTCGGGGTGGACGCCCGCCCGCGGCCGACCTCTCGCCCGAGCAGGCGGTCGCCGTCACCCGAGCCACCGAGGCCATCGAGGAGCGCGACCCGCGCCCGCTGCTCCTCGACGGCGTCACCGGCGGAGGCAAGACCGCGATCTACGTCGAGGCCATCGCAGCCTCGCTTGAAGCGGGACGTCCGGCGCTCGTACTCGTGCCGGAGATCTCGATGGCGATGCCGCTCGTCGACCGCCTCCGGTCCGACCTCGACGTCCGGGTCGCCCTCGTCCACTCCGGCCTCGGCGACGGCGAGCGGGCCGACGAATGGCGGCGCATCCGCGCCGGTGACGTCGACATCGTCGTCGGGACGCGGCTGGCCGTCGTCGCGCCACTCGCGGACGTGGGCGTCGTCATCGTCGACGAGGAACACGACGCCGCGTTCAAGAGCGACCGAACCCCTCGACTCCAGGCTCGTGACACCGCGATCCGGCTCGGCGAGCTGGCAGGTGCGGCGGTGATCCTCGGGTCGGCGACGCCCGCGGTCGAAAGCCTCGGGCGGGCGCTCGATGGTCGATACGACCGCGTCGTCCTCCCGTCGCGACCAGCTGGATCGGTCGCGCCGACCGTCGCGATCGCCGACATGCGCGCGGAGCTCGCCGACGGCAATCGCGGGCTCCTGTCCCGCGCACTGGCCGACGCGCTCGACGCGCTCGACACGGCCCGTGGCGATCAGGCGATCCTCGTGCTCAACCGGCGCGGCACGGCGTCGGTCGTCCTGTGCCGGGACTGCGGCCACGTCCAGGCATGCCCCGACTGCGAACGACCGCTCGTGTACCACCAGGCCGGGACGACGCTTCGGTGCCACCACTGCGGACGAGCCACGCCGCTCGCGACCCGCTGCCCGAACTGCAGCTCGCCGCGCATCCGATACCTCGGGGGCGGCACCGAGCGGGTCGAGCGGGAGGTGCGCGAAACACACCCCGAGTTGCGGGTGATGCGGCTCGACCGCGACGTCGCGGATCGACGAGGAGCGGCGGAACGGGTGATCGACGCGTTCACCGCAGGTGACGTGGACGTGCTCGTCGGCACGAGCCTCTTGACCAAGGGCCTCGATGTCCCGTCGGTGACGCTCGTGGGGATCGTGTCGTCCGATGTCGCCCTGAATCTCCCCGACGAACGCGCCGCGGAACGGACGTATCAACTGCTCCGCCAGGCGATCGGCCGGGCGGGCCGGGGTGATCGTCCGGGCCGCGCGATCGTCCAGACCTATCAGCCCGATCATCCCGTCATCGAAGCCGTCGCCACGGACGACGGCGACGCGTTCTACGCGGCTGAGCTCGATCTCCGGCGGCGGTTCGGCTCACCGCCATTCGGCTCGATCGTCAAGCTGACGGTGGCGCTCCCCGATCGCGAGGCGGCAGAGCGTGCGGGAGAGGAGATGGCGACGGCCCTTCGCACGCGTGCCGCCGGCACGCCCACGACCGTCGTCGGTCCTGCCCCTGCATACATCGCGCGGCGCAACGACCGTTGGCGGTATCACGTGATCGTCCGCGGCACGGACCCGGTCGAGGTCCTCGGCGGCGATCCCGGGCCGCCGTGGTCGGTCGACGTGGATCCGGAGTCGCTACTCTGAGCGCGGGCGCGCAGCGGAGGTGGGCGATGCGAGGTCGATCCATGGCGATCCTGGTGGTCGCGGCGATCGTGGCGGGGTGCAGCGGGGCGGGTACTCCGTCCGCTGCGCCGTCGGTGGTGGCACCGTCGGATGCACCATCGGCTGAGGTGCCGTCCGGTGCCGGGCTGGTCCTCCAGCCTGCGCCCGCGAATCTGGGCTGCGACACGGTGGGCGTGCCGTACCGAAGCGTCACCTTCAAGATCGATCCGGCTGCCGCCGATCCCGTGACGGCGACCACCGACCAGGGCACCACGCTTCGCACGTACTGGTCCGCGGGCTTCGTGGGGGGCGCCGCCGACGTGCGCGACCCGAATGGTCAGGTCGTCGCCAAGGACGGCGACGTGCTCGACATCCCCGAAGGCGCGTTCCCACGCCTCACGGGCTACTTCGTCTGCCCGTCACCCGACGCGCTCTACGTCCTCCTGCAGGACCCGTCCTGAGGACCGCCTCGTCTAGTCGACCGAAAGCCGGTACGCGACGAGCACGCCACCGACCTTCCGCTCGAGGCCCTGCAGATATTCGATCTGTGAGTCCTGGAGCTCGACCGGCGTGAGGGTCTCGCCGACCGCATCGGGGTCCACCGTGCCCCAGCGCGTCGGGGCGTAGGCCAGCACGACGTCGGTGTCGAGCGTTCGCTCGGCCTCATGGATGAGATCGACCTGAGCCGGCTCGAGCTCCGCGAATGTCCATTCGAACGCCATGGCGATCCTCCATCGATCCAGCACGCTGATGATACGTCCGGGACCATCGGACCCCGTGCCTTCAATGGCCGTTCGTGCGAGGATGCGCATCCCAGAACGAGGAGGACACCTACATGACCGATCCACTGAACCCGACCCACGACGAACCGGCCGAGGGGCCGCGCGACAGCGCCTACTCGACGCCGTCCGGCGCCGACGCGTCCGGTACCGGTGACGCCGCCCCGAACGTCGGCGGCCGGGCGAGCGATGTGCTCGACCAGATCAAGGTGGCCGTCGACGACATCGCAGAGAAGGCGGCGCCGACCGTCCGCGAGCTGTCGGCCAAGGCCGCCGAGCTCGTCGCCGTGGCGGCTGACAAGGCTGCCCCGCTCGCCCACAAGGCCGGTGAGGTCACGGCGGACGCGAGCAGCAAGCTCGCCGAGAAGTCGCGCGGGTTCGCCGCCGACGTCCGTGACCAGATGACCGGCGTCAAGGACGACGCGACCGACGCAGCCCGCGAGGCGGCCGAGGAGAACCCGCCGCTCTGACACCGGGGCGTCGGGCCTGACGGCTCACAGCGGTCCTCCGGCCCCGCCCCATATACTTCCGGGCGATGTCCGTCCGACCGATCCTCACGCTCGGCGATCCCCGGTTGCGCCTCAAGGGCAAGCCGGTGGATTCGTTCGGGAAGTACCTCCACGAGCTGCTCGACGACCTCGCGCACACGATGCGCGACGCCCCCGGGGTCGGCCTTGCCGCGCCCCAGCTCGGTGAGGCACTCCAGGCCTGCGTGATCGAGGTCGAGGATCACCTCTACGAGCTCGTGAACCCACGCATCGTCCGCGCGACCGGCGACGACCGCGACCTCGAGGGCTGCCTGTCGATCCCTGGCTACGTCGCCTATGTCGAACGCCGCGAGAAGGTATGGGTGGCCGCCCAGGACCGGCACGGCAAGAAGTTCAAGGTGACGGGTGCCGGGCTGCTCGGACGCGCGATGCAGCATGAGCTCGACCACCTCGACGGCAAGCTGTACATCGACTATCTCGAGTCGATGGATGAGCTCATCCCCGTCGGCCAGGGCGATGAGGACGACGCCGAGGTCCGAGAGGCGACGAGCGCCCTGGCGTGACCGGAGGGCGGGCACGAACCGTCTTCATCGGGAGCGGCGGTTTCGGCCGCGAGAGTCTGTGGCGACTCGCGGAGCATCCGGACGCCCAGCTCGTCGGCGTCGTGACCGCCCCACCGCGCGCCGCCGGCCGCGGCGGGCACACCGCTGTCACGCCGATCCACGAGGCCGCCCGTCACCTCGAGGTGAACCCGATCCTGTCGCCGCCACGGTTGCGAGAGCCGACCGCGGTCGCCGACATCCTCGCGCTCGAGCCCGAGCTCGTCGTCCTCGCCGACTACGGGCAGATCGTGCCCTCGCGGCTGCTCGACGTGCCCCACGGGGCGCTCAACCTCCATCCGTCACTGCTGCCGCGCTACCGGGGAGCGACCCCGATCCCCGCCGCGATCCTCGCGGGCGACGCCGAGACGGGCGTGACGCTCATGCGGATGGATCCCGGACTCGACACCGGTCCGATCGTGGCCCAGACGCGCGTCGCGATCCAGGGCGACGAGACGACGCCCCTTCTCGAGGAGACGCTGGAGATCGAGGCGGCGGAGCTGCTGATGCGCTACCTCGGACCGTGGCTGCGCGGCAAGATCACCGCCGCGCCGCAGTCGGAGTCGGGGGCGAGCCTGACGCGGCCGCTCCGACGCGAGGACGGTCGCCTCGATCCGAACCGCTCGGTCGTGGACCTCGAGCGGCAGGTGCGTGCGTACCAGCCGTGGCCCGGGTCGTTCGTCGAGACGGAGGCGGGCCGCGTCGTGGTCTGGCGTGCGGAGGCCACGCCCCACGGCCCCCCACCGGGCGCGTTCGACGAGGAGGGCTTCGGGACGGGTGACGGCGGCCGACTTCGCCTGCGAGAGGTGCAGCCAGCAGGCGGGAACCGGATGTCGTGGGACGCCTTCCTTCGGGGCCGTCCGTCGATCGTCGGCAGTAGCATCCTCCCGTGATCACAGAGCCCCGTCCCGGCATCTCCGGGCTGACTCCGGACGAGCTCGCGACGTGGGTCGAGGCACGGGACGAGCCGTCCTACCGCGCGCGGCAGATCGCGGATGCCGTCTGGAAGGACGGTGGCCTGACCGACCCCTCCGCGATCCGGACGCTCCCGGCGCCGATGCGCGACGCACTCGCGGACACGTTCCGGTTCGACACGGTGGCAGACACCGAGATCCGCCTGGCTGATGGCGGCCAGACCGAGAAGGCCCTCCACCGGTTGGCCGATGGCGCGCTGATCGAGTCCGTGCTGATGCACTACCCGGCGAGAGGCACGTCCCGCGAGCGGCACACGCTGTGCATCTCGAGCCAGGCCGGTTGCGCGGTCGGCTGCCCGTTCTGCGCGACCGGCGAACTCGGCGCTGGGCGGGATCTTGACGTCGCCGAGATCGTCGATCAGGCCCGGCACGCCCAGCGGCGGCTCGGTGCCGAGGGGAGCCGGCTGACGAACGTCGTGTTCATGGGCATGGGCGAGCCACTCCTCAACCTCGACCGGGTGCTGGCCGCCGTCGAGGCGCTCAATGACCCGCGCCGGTTCGGGTTGGGAGCTCGCCACATCACCGTGTCGACGTCCGGGGTCGTACCCGGGATCCGTCGGCTGACCGGGCTCGGGCCGCAGTTCACGCTCGCGGTGTCGCTTCACGCTGCGCGCGATGCGCTGCGCGACGTGCTCGTGCCGTTGAACCGACGCTGGCCGGTCGCGGAGGTCGTCGCCGCCGCGCGCGATCACGCCCGCGCCACCGGGCGGCGTATCACCTACGAGGCGACGATGATCCGAGCGGTCAACGACACGGATGCCGATGCGGAGGCGATGGCCGATCTGCTGCGCGGCGACCACGCCCACGTCAACCTGATCCCGATGAACCCGGTCGCGCACACGCCCTGGACAGCCAGCCCGATGCCGGTCATCGAGCGCTTCGCCTCGACCCTGCGCGACGCGGGTATCTCGACGACCATCCGGCGGAACCGCGGCCAGGAGGTCGGCGCCGCGTGCGGTCAGCTCGCCGCTGAACGGGCCGGCGAACCGCCGATCCCGGCCGTCGCGCGTCGACGGGAACGCCTCGTCGCCGAGAGCGCCCGGGCCCTTCGCGGCGAGCGGAGCGACGACCCCGTACCGGTCGGGGTAGGGGACTAGGCGTGGCGGCGCGCGCTCGGATCGCGGCGAGCATCCTCGATGCGGATCTGGGCAACCTCGCCAACGCGGTTCGCCGGGTCGTCGCGGCGGGCAGCGATCGGCTCCACCTCGACGTCATGGACGCCCACTTCGTCCCGAACCTGACGTTCGGACCGAAGACGATCAAGGCCCTCCGACCACGGACGACGGTGCCGTTCGACGCCCACCTGATGGTGACCGAGCCCGGCCGCTACATCGAGGAATACATCGACGCCGGCTGTGACTCGATCACCTTCCACGTCGAGATCGACGAGCCGATCGCCCCGACGCTGGAGGCGATCCGAGCGGCCGGTCGCGCGGCCGGCCTCGCGGTCAAGCCGGGCACGCCGCTGACCGCCCTCGAGCCCTACGCGGAGCTGCTCGACATCGTGCTCGTCATGACGGTCGAGCCGGGATTCGGCGGTCAGTCGTTCATGTCCGATGTCCTCGCCGCGAAGGCCTCGGGCGCCCGCGAGATCCTCAAGCACAAGCTGTACGGCGGCGAGGTCCACGTAGACGGTGGCATCAACCGCGAGACCGCCGAGTTCGCCGGGTCGCACGGCGTCGACGTCTTGGTGGTCGGATCGGCGCTGTTCGTACGCGGCCGCGACATGGGTCGTGAAGTGCGCCTGATCCGGGCGCTCGCCGACGAAGGGTTCCAGTACGGTCCGAACCAGGGCAGGCCGCCGCTCGCCGCCGACCAGATGGTCCGATTCACGTCTCTCCCGAAACACCTCGCCCACCAGCTGATGGACGAGATCGAGGCGACCGGCATCCCGGTGATGATGCTGCGCGGCGACGGCCAGATGAATCCCGACGGGGTCCGCGATTACGACCTGCTCGTGCCGGCACCCGTCGAGGACCATGTCATCGCGACGCATGGCCCGACCCGGGAACGCCTGCTCGACGAGGCCGACACCTGGCGGGCGTCGTTCGCGGCCAGGACATGAGGGCGCTCCTCCAGCGCACGAGCCGCGCGTCGGTGACGGTCGGTGGGCAGCAGCTGGCCGCGATCGGGCAGGGTCTCGTGGTGCTGCTCGGCGTCGGTCACGACGACGAGGCGAACATCGCCGACGGGCTCGCGGAACGTGTCGCGCAGCTGCGCATCTTCCGCGACGAGGAAGGCAGGACCAATCGGTCGTTGATCGACGTCCGCGGTGAGGCGCTGGTCGTCTCGCAGTTCACGCTGTTCGCCGACACGAGCCGCGGCCGCCGGCCCGGGTTCACCGGGGCCGCGACTCCAGAGAAGGCGGAACGGCTCTACGAACGGTTCGCCGCGGCGCTCCGGGAGCACGACATCCGCGTCGAGACGGGGCGGTTCGGAGCGGAGATGGCGGTGGAGCTCGTGAACGACGGACCGTTCACGATCTGGCTCGACACCGCCGAGCGTTAGGGCGTCGACGGCCCTCCAGAGCGACCGGCGGCCGGCAGACCTACTTCGAGGCCTTGAGCATCGTCCGGCGGCAGCGCGTGCACACCAACGAGCGCGTCGGGACGCCGTTGCGGTCGATGACGAGCGGCTGCAGGTTGGGCTGCATGCGGCGGTGAGCTCGGACGCGGTTCGAGCCCGACGACTGCGGGTTGAACCCACCCATCGAGACCTTGCCGCAGATCGCGCAGGAGCGGGCCATGCGAATCCTCAGGAACGTGGTCAGAAGAAAGCCTCGAACCAACGGGCCCGAGGGGGGCGGTATGATAGCACACGCCTCCGGCCGCTCCGCCGCAGAGCCCTCGAAGGAGGACCCCAGCCAGCGTGGCCATCCGTCCGACGCCCGGACGCTCGCTCGTCACGGGCCGCGCACTCCGCGACATCGTCAGGACGGCGACCCTCGGTTCGTACGGCGTCACCGGATTCGCCGGCGGACCGGTCGCCCGGCTGATCGAGCGACTCGGTCTCGGCACCCCCGGGCTGGCCGTGCGGGTCGACGACGGCATCGACATCGAGCTCGATCTCACGGTCGCGCTCGGCGTGCCGGTCGCCGAGGTCGCTCGCCAGGTCGATTCCGCCGTTCGCTACGCCGTGCGCCAGGCGCTCGAGCGCGAAGTCGGCCGGATCGTCATCCACATCGACGGGCTGCACGTGCCGGCCGGTGGCACGCTCCCGCAGTCACCGACCGCGCTGCCCGTGGGCCGCGTCGGGTCGCGCGACCTCGCCGACAGCGGGACGGACGTCGCGTAGATGGCGCGCCGCGCCTGTGACGGGGCCGGGCTGCTCGACGCGTTCCGGGCGGCGGTCGCGAACCTCGAGGCGCACGTCGACGAGATCAACGGCCTGAACGTCTACCCGGTACCGGACGGCGACACCGGGTCGAACATGTTCGCGACCGTGCGCGCTGCCCTCGAGGAGGCGGAGGCGGTCGCCGGTCAGCCCGCCGACCGCGTGGCCGCGGCGATCAGCTTCGGGGCGCTGATGGGGGCGCGCGGCAATTCCGGTGTCATCACCAGCCAGATCTTCCGGGGCATGGCCGAGGCGCTCGGCGGCAAGAAGCGGTTCAACGGCCTCGACCTCGCCCACGCGCTCACGGAGGGAGCTCGGACCGCCTATGGCGCGGTGGCCAAACCGGTCGAGGGCACGATCCTCACCGTCATCCGCGAGTCGGCCGCAGGCGCCGTCGAGGCCGCCGAGCACGACGACGACATCGAGTCGGTGCTCGCGGCGACGCTCGCCGCCGCCGAGAAGGCCGTCGCGAAGACCCCGAGCCTGCTGGCGATCCTGCGCGAGGCCGGCGTCGTCGACTCGGGCGGGCAGGGTCTCTACCGCCTGTTCCAGGGCGCGTTGCTGCATCTCACCGGCAAGACGCCGGCGGGGGCCGCCCGGGGCCGCCGTGCCACCGGCCCGAAACCGAGCACGCTGGTCGCGCACGCGGATGAGGGGTTCGGCTACGAGACGATGTTCCTGCTGCGGGCGCGCGGTCACGAGCCGCTCGACGTCGATGCCATCCGCGACCACCTCGAGTCGATCGGCGAATCAGTACTGGTCGCCGGGGACGGCCGTGCGCTCAAGGTCCACGTCCACAACGAGCGGCCCGATCTCGTCATCGGTTACGGGCTCGGACTCGGCGACCTGAGCCGGATCACCGTCGAGAACCTCGACAACCAGGCGCAGGACGTGCGGGAGTCACGCGCCGCCGAGTTCACCCGCGCAGCGCCACCTCCACCGACGGAAGCGAGCATCGCCCGGCCCGAGTCCGCCGGCAGCAACGGCAGCGGACCGACGAGCGACCTGCCCAGTCTCGCCGTCATCGCGGTCGCGTCGGGGGACGGCCTCGCGGCGATCTTCCGTGACTTCGGCGTCGCCTCGGTCGTCGAAGGCGGCCAGTCGAACAACCCGAGCACGGGCGAATTGCTCGAAGCCGTCGGGAAGGTCCAGGCCAGGGAGGTGCTGCTCCTCCCGAACAACCCGAACGTCGTCCTCGCCGCACGCCAGGTCGCGTCGATGTCGGAACGCCCGGTGCAGGTCGTCCCGACGCGCAACGCCGCCGAGGGGTTCGCGGCCCTGCTGGCGCTCGACCCGGGCATGGACGCCGCCACGAACGTCGGGCCGATGACCGAAGCGGGTCGGGCGATCCAGTCGGTCGTCGTCACCGAGGCCGTCCGGGATGCCACGATCGGCGGCAAGAAGGTCAAGCGCGGTCAGACGATCGCGCTCGACCCGGACGACGGGCTCGTGGCGGTGGACAACGACCGCGAAAAGGCGGTCATCAAGGCGATGACGGCGCTCACGCCCGGCTATGAGCTCGTGACGTTGTTCTATGGCGACGGCGCCGACCTCGCCGAGGCCGAGGCGATGGCCAGGAGGATCGGGTCGGTCGCGGCAGGCACCGAGATCGAGGTACGGCACGGCGGGCAGCCCTACTACCGGTACCTGATCTCGGCTGAGTAGGGATGCCCTCGAGCGCAGCCACGTCGCGGTCGACCCGGACCCAGCCCCCGCCCACGGATCCGGTCGAGCTTCTCGGGACGGCACTTCCGAAGTCCGGACTGACCGCGGCCGCCCTGCTCCGCCGCGCGGGGATCCGACTCGGCTGGTACGACGTCCGCGACCTACTCTTCCATTTGCCGCGGCGGTACGACGACCTCCGCGAGCTGTCGCGCCTCGGTGACCTCGTCTGGGCGGAGGAGGGGACCGTCGTCTCGGCCCGAGTCCGCGTCGATGACGTGCGCGTCGAGGCGTCGTGGCGGCGCCGGGTGCAACGGACGATCGCCAGGCTGAGCGACGAGACCGGCGACATCGAAGCGACCTGGTTCGGGCGTCGGTTCATCGAGCGGCGCCTGCGGAAGGGCCAGGAGATCGTCGTGTCTGGTCGGCTGAAGCGATTCGGCCGTCGGTGGACAATCGACAACCCCGAGTTCCAGGCGGTCGACGGAGACGGCGAGGTCCTGCACGCCGGCCGGATCGTGCCCGTCTACCGGTTGACGGCAGGGTTGACGGCCGCTCGATTGCGCGTGGCGATCCGCGAGGCGCTCGATCGCGCAGGCCACGCATACCCGGAATACCTGCCCGACGACCTCCGGAACGAGGAAGGGCTCGTCGGGATCGCCGACGCGCTCGAGTCGGCGCACTATCCCGCGTCATTCGAACGCCGCGATGCCGCCTTGCACCGGCTCGCATTCGACGAGCTGCTGGCGCTCCAGCTCGGCATGGTGATGCGACGCCGAGCTCGCGGCAGGGACCGAGCACCCACGATCGCGATCAGCGATGCCGACAACGAGGCGATCCGCGGCGCGGTGGTCGACGCGTTGTCGGAGAAGGTGGGATCGGCCGTCGAGCTCACACCGGATCAGGACGCGGCGATCGACGCCGTGCGGACCGACCTGGCCGGGTACACCCCGATGCTCCGCCTGCTCCAGGGCGACGTCGGTTCGGGCAAGACCGCGGTCGCCGCCTACGCGCTCGCCGCGGCCGCCAAGGCCGGTTTCCAGGGCGCCTTGCTCGCGCCGACAGACCTGCTGGCACGTCAGCACCGCGACACCGTGGGCGCACTGCTAGCCGGCGTCGGCGTCGACGTGCTGCTCGTCACGGGGTCGCTCAGCGCCCGCGACCGCACGCACGCGAACGACCTCGTCGCGTCGGGTCAGGCGTCGGTCGTCGTCGGGACGCACGCTCTGTTCAGCGAGTCGGTGTCGTTCGCGCGGCTGGGTCTCGCGATCATCGACGAGCAGCACCGGTTCGGGGTCGAGCAGCGTGGTCAGCTCGAGGCGAAGGCTGGTCGCGACGCGGTCCCCCACGTGCTGCTCATGACGGCGACGCCCATCCCCCGGACGCTCGGCCAGGTGCTCTACGCCGACCTCGATGTGTCCGACCTGCGGACGCCGCCGTCGGGGCGCATCCCGATCCGGACGGGCATCCGCACGCCGGACCGGCTGGATCCCACATGGCAGAAGGTCCGCGAGGAGGCCGCGGCGGGACATCGGACGTTCGTCGTCGTGCCGCTCATCGAGGAAGGCAGCGAGGGGGTCGACGACGGCAGCGCGACCGGCGCTGCGGCGGCCGAGTCCGAGGCGGAGCGCCTGGCGCAGCTCCTCGTGCCACTCCGTGTCGGGCTCGTGCACGGCCGGATGAAGCCCGCCGAGCGCGATGCCGAGATGGCCCGGTTCCGCGACGGCGACGTCGACGTCCTCGTCGGCACGACGGTCATCGAAGTCGGCGTCGACGTGCCCGAGGCGACGATGATGATCATCGAGAACGCCGAC
>DATHTG010000170.1:0-2378 GCA_035463515.1 Candidatus Limnocylindrales bacterium | reverse complement strand
GGGATGATCCCGGCCTCGAACGACACGTCCACGGTCTGCTGCCACAAGGCCGGATCCATGATCCCGATGCCGTTCGGCGAGGGCCAGAGGAGCGGGTTGACCTCGTTCATCATCCACGCCTGGTGACCCGCACCGAGCGTCGAGCCCTGCTCGACCGTGTACTGGATGCACGCATCGGCGTTGTCGCGGCAGAAGATCCAGCCCCGGAACGAGGCGCGCAGGAAGCGGACGGCGATGTCCTCGTTGCCTTCCTGGGCGAGCCACGACGCGCGGGCGAAGAGCGCGTCCTGGAGCATCGCCGTGCCCTCGTCGTTGTAGTTGATGACGTTGAGGTCCTCGGGCTGATAGAGCTCGCCCGTGTCCGGATTGGTCGCCTCGAGGACCTGGGCGTACTCGTTGTAGATCATCGCCTCGGCGACGTCGATCTGACGACCCAGCAACAACGCCATGTCGAACGGCTGGATGACGCGCTCGTAGTCCTCGTTGGGCTCGAGTCCCGCCTTTCGAGCGGCCGCGATCACCTCGTGGTCGTTGCCGAAGTCCCAGACGCCGACCTTCTTGCCGGCGAAGTCCGCCGGCGACGTGATGTTCGAGTCCTTCCAGGAGACCGACAGCGTTCCGGAGCGCTGGAAGATCTGGGCGATGTTGACGAGATCGGACGGTGGGTTGCCGGCGCGTCCCTCGAGCACCTTCGGGACCCACGAGATCGTGAACTCGGGTCCGTTCTCGGCCGATCCGACGAGATGCGGGACGACGTCCGGGCCGCCGTCGAGGATCTCGACCTGCAGGTTCTCGGCCTCGTAATAGCCCTCCGCCGCGGCCGCGAAGTAGCCGGCGAACTGGGCCTGCGGCGCCCACTGCAGCTGGAGCCGGACGGTGGCCGCCTCGCCCGGCGGCTGCGACGCGGGGGCGTCGCTCGACGGTGCCTGCGAGGTCGGGGCGTCGCTCGCTTCAGGGGCACTCGGCGACGGCGTCGCGCCGCCCCCGCCCGTGCACGCGGCGAACAGGAAGCTGGCCGATGCGGCCAGCGCCAGGAACGTTCTGGTTCGCTTCATCTCTCCTCCTCATCTCGGCCCGGTCGGGCCCGCTCCTCCACTCGGCTCGCCCACAGCCGACACTCCTCCGGGCGGTGTCCTCCTACGGTTCGTGGCCGCGCACCGACGCGTGCCAGGGGATGACGAGTCGTTCGACCGCCGCGACGGCCAGGTAGAACGCGATGCCGGCGGCGGCCGTCAACAGGATGGCGGCCCACGTGACGTCGAAGCGAAGCGCACTCGCGCTCTGGACGATGACCCGCCCGAGCACTTCGGTCGACCCGCCGAAGTACTCCCCGACGACCGCACCGATCAGGCTGAGGGTCGTGCCGACCTTGAGGGCGGTGAAGAAGTACGGGAGGGCATTCGGGACGCGCACGAGGCGCAGGATCGTCCACTCCGACGCCGCATACGAGCGCATCAGCTCGAGCGCTGCAGGCTCCACCTGGGTGAGCCCCCGGATCACGTTCACGACCACCGGGAAGAACACGAGGACCGCCACGATCATCATCTTCGACAGCGGGTTCAGGACGCCGAACCAGTTGTTGAACAGCGGTGCGAAGGCGATGATCGGCACCGCGCTGGCGCCGATCGCCACGGGCAGGAGGAGCTCCCGCGCGGCGGTGAAGCGGGCCGTCAGGAAGGCAACGACGACGCCTCCGACCGTGCCGATCGCGAGCCCGCCGACGGCCTCGTACAGCGTGGCGCTCGCCGCCTTCAGGAGCGGCCAGCGTCCGGCCGTCCAGTTCTCCTGCAGCGCGGCCACGATGTCCGACGGCGGCGGCAGCGGGAACCCACGGATCTCGAGGTTCTGGACGATCACCTCCCACAGCGCGATCGTCCCCACGAAGACGACGACCGCCGGCAGGGCGTCGATGGCCCGGCCGGCCCAGCGGCCCGGAAATGCCCTGCCGCTCGCGGTGAGCGCGGTCATCCGATGCCGCCCTCGGCGAGCGTTCGCTCAGGCGAGGACGCCGCCGACCCTGGGAGTTCCTCGGTCCCGTCGACGCCGCCCCTGCGGAGCGCCTCGCGGACGGCGGTGACGAGCTCGAAGTAGCGGCGCAGCTCGCGGGTCTCGACGTCGCGAGGGCGCGCGAGGTCGACGTCGATCACGTCGGTGATCTGGCCCGGCCGGGCGCTCATCACGACGACCCGTGACGAGAGGAAGACGGCCTCCGGGATCGAATGGGTCACGAACACGACGGTGATCCCGGTCGGTTCCCAGATCCGGAGCACCTCCTGGTTCATCCGTTCGCGGGTCATCTCGTCGAGCGCCCCGAACGGCTCGTCCATGAGCAGGATCGAGGGCTCGAACGCCAGCGCCCGGGCAATCGCGACGCGCTG
>DATHTG010000169.1:0-3726 GCA_035463515.1 Candidatus Limnocylindrales bacterium | reverse complement strand
GACCGATGATCCCCTTGCCCCCGCGGTGCTGGCGGCGGTAGGTGGCGACGGGCTGGCGCTTGATGTAGCCGCGGCGGCTGATCGTGACGACGACGTCCTCGTCCGCGATGAGGTCCTCGTCGGTCATCTCGCGGCTGGAGTCGTCCACGACGCGGGTGCGGCGCTCGCCGGCGTACTTGCGCTTCAGCTCGGCGAGCTCGTCCTTGATGATCGACTGCACCCGGGTCGGGTTGGCGAGGATGTCCTCGAGCTCGGCGATGAGCTTGATGACCTCGAGGTATTCGTCCTCGATCTTCTTGCGCTCGAGCGCCGCGAGCCGGGCAAGGCGCATGTCGAGGATGGCCTGCGCCTGGAGCTCCGAGAGGTCGAACCGCGACATGAGGTTGTCGCGGGCTGTGTCGACGTCGGTCGACTCGCGGATCGTCTTGATCACGGCGTCGAGATGGTCGAGGGCGATCTTGAGGCCCTCGAGGATGTGCGCCCGGGCCCGCGCCTTGCCAAGGTCGAACTCCGTCCGCCGCCGGACGATGTCCTTGCGGTGGTCGATGTAGTGCTCGAGCACGCTGCGCAGCGGGAGCGTCTGCGGCTGGCCGTCGACCAGGGCCAGCATGTTCATGTTGAACGCCAGCTGCATCGGGGTGTGCTTGAACAGGTTGTTCAGCACCTTGTGCGGGTTCGCATCGCGCTTGATCTCGATGTAGATGCGCATGCCGTCGCGATCGGACTCGTCGCGCAGGTCGGCGATGCCGTCGACCTTCTTGTCCTTGACGAGGTCGGCCATCTTCTCGAGCAGCGCGGCCTTGTTCACCTGGTACGGCAGCTCGGTGACGATGATCGCGGTCCGGTCGCCGCGGACCTCCTCGAACGAGACCTGCGCTCGCATGACGACGCGACCGCGGCCGTGCGCGTACATCTGCCGGATGGCGTCGACCGTCTCCCACTCGCCGGTGAGGACGTTGCGCTGCTTCTCGTAGCGGAAGATCGTGCCGCCGGTCGGGAAGTCGGGGCCCATCACGTACTTGCACAGGTCGTCTGACGTGAGCTCGGGGTCGTCGATGAGGGCGATCGTCGCGTCTGCGACCTCGCCGAGGTGGTGCGGCGGGATGTTCGTCGCCATGCCGACGGCGATGCCCGACGACCCATTGACGAGCAGGTTCGGCAGCTTGGCCGGCAGCACCGACGGCTGCTTCTGGGTCGCGTCGTAGTTGTCGACGAAATCGACGGTCTCCTTGTCGATGTCGGCGAGCATCTCGGAGGCGATCGCGGTCAGCCGCGCCTCGGTGTAGCGCATCGCCGCGGCGCCATCGCCGTCGACGCTGCCGAAGTTGCCCTGCCCGTCGACCAGCGGGTAGCGCATCGAGAAGTCCTGGGCCAGGCGGACCAGCGCGTCGTACAGGGCCACATCGCCGTGCGGGTGGTACTTGCCCATCACCTCGCCGACGATCGCGGCGCACTTCCGGTAGGAGCTCGTCGACGAGAGCCCCATCTCCCCCATCGTGAAGAGGATCCGGCGGTGCACCGGCTTGAGACCGTCGCGGACGTCTGGCAGCGCCCGCGCGACGATCACGCTCATCGCGTAGTCGAGGTACGAGTCGCGCATCTCGTCCTCGATACGGATCGCGCGGATGGCGCCCAGATCGTCGGTCACGGTCGTCTACTCCTGGGTGGTGTCGGATCGGCCTGATTCAGGTGAGCGGCGGTTCGGGATGGTGGGTCGGGTCGGGCAGGCGGCCGAAGCGGCCGGCCAGCTCGGAGGCGTTGGACGTGGGTGGCGCGCCGGGTCGGCGGCGGATGCCGGCCAGGCGCGAGCGAAGGTCGTCCGCGTCGGCGGGCGGCAACTTGGCGAGGCTGTCGCGGATCACCCAGGCGCGATGGCCGTCGTCGCTGCTGACGGCGCGCTCGGCCTCGTCACGAAGCGCGGCAACGGTCCGTGCCGGGTCGATCTGGGCGAGCGACCGGTACGCCCAGGCGAGCGCCTTCTGGACGTCGGGCTCGTCGTCCCCGATGAGCTGACCCAGCAACGGCAGGGCGTGAGCCACGACCTCGTCGCCCCGACCCGCCCGGCGGTCGCCATGGGTCATCGTCGCGATCGTCGAGGCGACCAGCCGACGCTCCCAGCGCGACGGCGAGAACACCAGCTGCTCCAGCTCTGCCCAGCGGTACGGTTCGGCGGCGATCCCCGTGCCGTACGGGTGAGCGAGGTCGTCGACGGTGATCCAGTCGCCCGCCTCACGAGCACCGCGCCGGAGGAGCTGCCACGTGCGCTCCGGATCGTCTTTCAGCGTGCGCTCCAGCAGCGCGAACGCGAACCAGCGCGCCTCGAGCGGGTCTTCACGGAACAACCGGTCGGCGAGGAAGAGGAGCGGCGATGGTCGGTCGCGCTTCGTCGCCCGGCGGAAGCCGCGGATGACCGCCGCAAGCAGCGGCCAGCGGACGCCGAGCGTCATGCCCAGCCCGGGAGCGACGGACTGCTGTCCGGCCAGGTACTCGGGATCCGCGAGCTCCTCGAGGCCGGCCCGGAGCGCGGCCGCGAACGCGTCGGGATCGTTGATGTACTCGGCGAGGCTCGCGCCGAGCGTCTCCGCTGCCGGCTTGTGGTCCGCGACGAACGCCACGGCGCGCGCAGTCACAGGGCTCGTCGGGCGGAGCGTGTCGGTGGTCGGGCTCACGGACGCGAGTCCACCTTGTCGGGCAGCCCGGGATCGTCGAGCGCTCGCCATCCGTAGCGCGAGCGGAGCTCGCGCTTCCGCGCCTCGTCGGCGGCCATGTACACGCCCGTCGCCGTGGCAAGGACCTCACCGCTGGCTGCGTCGGTGACGCGACCCTGGGTGTCGACGATGCGTCGGCGTGATCGGGTGATCCAGCCCTCGGCCCTGATCCGCTGGCCCACGTTGACGGGCCGCTTGAAATCGATCGCGAGTCGCGCAGTCAGCCCCCAGCTGTCATCGCCGACCAGCGCCCAGGCCATGACCTCGTCGAGGATCGTGGCGAGGATCCCACCATGGGCGATGCCGTCCCAGCCCTGGAAGCGCTGTTCGTACGTCAGCTCGACCCACGAACGGCCGCGCTCCACGTGGAGGTCGAGGTGGAGGCCGTGGGTGTTGAGTGTCCCGCACGCGAAACAGTGATGCGGCGCGATCTCGAACCTGCGGAGCCCCGGGACATCGATCGCCCGTGCCTCAGACGTCAAGGTTCTGCACCTTGCGGGCTTCGGTCTTGATGAAGTCCTTGCGCGGGCCGACCTTCTCGCCCATCAGCATCGTGAAGATCTCGTCCGCGAGGGCCGCGTTCTCGGAGTCCACGCGCAGGAGCGTGCGGGTCTCCGGGTTCATCGTCGTCTCCCAGAGCTGTTCGGCGTTCATCTCGCCCAGGCCCTTGAAGCGCTGGACCGTGATGTTCTTGACGTTGAGCTCCTTGACGATCCGGTCGCGTTCCTTCTCGGACTGCGCGTACTTCGTCACCTTGCCGGTTGACACGCGGTAGAGCGGCGGCTGGGCGATGTACAGGTAGCCCGCCTCGATGACCTCGGGCATGTGCCGATAGAAGAACGTCAGGAGCAGCGTCCGGATGTGCGCGCCGTCGACGTCGGCGTCGCTCATGAGGATGATGCGGTGATAGCGGATCTTGGCGACGTCGAAGCCCTCGCCGATGCCCGCCCCGAGGGCGATGATCAGCGGCCGGATCTTCTCGCTCGACAGGACCTTGTCCAGGCGCGCCTTCTCGACG